>CAWVYN010000001.1:0-17945 GCA_963934425.1 uncultured Flavobacteriales bacterium
TCTGCAAAAGATGATAGAATTTTTTTTAAAGAAGCTTTGTCCTTAAAAGACAAGGGATTTGATGTAAGTATTTTATGTTTGACTGATGGGAATGGATTTATTAAAGATATGGCTGGGAATGTGCTCAATTCCAGTTCCGAAAGTTGTATTAAAAGGGATGGAATAAGTATTTTTTGCATACAAAAACAGCAAGGAGCTTTGGAGAAGATTCTCCATAAATTAGGGAAAGGGAAAACATGGGAAAACTATATTGCAAAAGCAGGAGAGATTGCAGCAGATGTATATCATGCGCATGAACCGCAAACGGCTTTTATTGGCATTAAAATTCAGAGGAAGAAAAATTCTAAATTGATATATGACGCTCACGAACCATGGATTTTTTCTCGTTCTGCAAAAGAATGGATTCTAAAAAAACTTTGTCTGCCAAAACTAAAAAATATCATAACTGCAAACCAAATTACTCAGCAGTCACTATTAAAAGAAAATCCAAATTTGCATACAGAAGTTATTTACAATTGTTCTCCTGCTTTTTTTGAAGAGTATCAAAAAGAAAATAAGGAAGTTATTATTTGTCATGAGGGCTCTCTTTGGTTTAATAGAGGATTGAAATTAATTATTAAGGCATTAGTAATTCTAAAAGGAACTCATCCAAATTTTAGATTCAGAATTATTGGAGATGTTTTTGGAGAGGAGAAGAAGTTTTTGCAAAAGGAAATCACAATAAATAATTTAGAAAATAATATTGAAATTACAGGATGGCTTTCCTATAATGATGTTCCTAAAAAAATCGCCGATTGCAGTATAGGTATTATTACAAATACTAATGAAAAACGAAATACTTTGGCAGGACCTCCCAATAAATTATTCAATTATATAACAATGGGTTTAGCAATTGTTGCTGTGGATTTACCTGCTACTACCACTATTATAAATGAAACAACTTGTGGAATTATTCTACAAAAAAGAGACTCTCAGCTTTTAGCTAAGGAGATTCAAAATTTGTTAGACAACACTGCTACAAGAAAACAGTTTCAAGAAAACGCTTTGCACTGGCAAAAGAAGAAATTTAATTGGCAATCAGAAGCAGAGAAATTATTTCAGTTTTATAAGAGCTTGAAGTGAAAATTATTTCTAAATTTACCGCTCAATTATTTTTTTAACCTAAAAAAACAAGATTATGAAAAAAGGATTACTATTTATTTTTATATTATTATTTGGCATAAATTTAATGGCTCAGATGGCTCCAAATAAAGTATTAAATGCTTCTGATATTGCTGTAATTGATGATAAAGTAATTATGAGTGGAGATGAGGTATTAAAAGATTTGATAAGAGAGCCAAACCCAGCAACTGCTTCTATGAGAATGGCTGCGCCTATTACAGAGTATATTGTAGGTACTACCACTTACGATTTACAATCCAATGCAACTGTTATGGACAGAATTTTGCGTCATAACGATGGCACAATTTCTGTGGCTTGGACAAGGAGTTCTGAATTTAATACAGCCTGGTCTGATAGAGGAACGGGCTACAATTTTTATGATGGAACTGCTTGGGATGCTCAGCCAACTGCTAGCTTAGAATCATCAAGATCTGGCTGGCCTTCTATGATTGCTACAAATTCTGGAAGGGAAATCGCTGTTGCCCATAACACTGCTAATTCCAATGTGCAAATTACTTACAGAGACACTATAGGATCTGGCGCTTGGACTGAGCAAATTATTTCTTCTTATGATTCTACTTTAGGAGCTTATCGCTATATGATTTGGAACCGTTCGGCAGTTGGAGGAGCAAACGGAGAGAGCATACACATGATAGCTGTTACGGCATCTTCTAATTTTAATGGCACTTTATTTAACGGTTTGGATGGTGCTTTGGTTTATTATCGTTCATTAGACGGAGGAGCCACATGGGACATTAAAGATATGCAATTACCATCTTTAGACACGTCTTACTTTAACAGCTTTGGCGGAGACAGTTATGCGATAAAAACAAAAGGAGAGACTGTTTGTGTAGCATTTTTTGGTGGATGGGATGATACTTTTATTATCAAATCGGTCGACAATGGAGATACTTGGACAAGAACTACTATTTTGGATTTTCCTGTAGATAAGTATAATGCCGATGATGGTATTGATTTAGATAATGATGGAGTTATGGATTCTCTTTTTACTACGGATGGTTGTGGAGCATTATTACTTGATCATAACGGTATGGCACATGTATTTGCGGGAAATATGAGAGTATTGGATGCAGATTTAGCTGATGGAGGTACTAGCTATTTCCCTGGAACAAATGGGTTGTTGTATTGGAATGAAAACATAGGTGAGGATACAACAGGGCAAGTTTCTAATTCTGTTTGGTGGTCAGATAATATGAGCGTAATTGCTGGAGCTGAGGATATGGATGGGGATAGCACTTTAACTTATATTGATATTGCTACTTATTTTGCTTCTCTTTCTTCAATGCCAAGTGTTGGTATAGATGCTGCTGGCACCATTTACGTTTCTTTTTCATCACTAATGGAAATATATGATAGTGGTGCACAGAATTTTCGTCATGTAAATATTATAAAATCTTATGACGAGGGAATGAGTTGGACGGACCCAATTGACATCACACCAATTACAATGTTCTTGGGAATGTCAGAATGTGTATTTGCTTCTATGGAAAGAGATGTAGATGATAAAGTACGATTGCTATATCAAAAAGATATGGAACCAGGACTATGTGTAAGAGGAGATGAAGATGCAGTAGGAATGAATGATATTGTTTATTTGGAATTGGATACAAATTTTGTAGTTTCTGCAATAGATAATAATTTAAATGAAAGTAATTTGAGTTTAGAGATATATCCTAATCCTACTAAAAATCAAGCTACTATTAATTTTGAGATTGAAAAACCCTCACAAGTAAGTATAAATGTATTAGATGTTTTAGGAAGAAGCGTTTACAATAGTAATACTATTCTTGGCAAAGGAAACCATTTGGTAATTTTAAATGTTGAGAATTATGATGCTGGCATTTATTATATCAATACGCAAATAGCTGGAAAATTGTTTTCTAACAAATTACTTATTACTAAATAGATTTTAGACAATAGTTATTAGATTAAAAAGCCGAGCTTGCTCGGCTTTTCTTATTTGACATCAAAAAAGGAATCTACTTTTAGCATTTGATGCGCGATAAAGCCTTCAGCATATTTACAATGTGATAATCTTCCCAAATCTTGTGCTCGGTATTTTACGCTTTTCAAGAATCCTTTTTTGGAGATAATGGTTTCTTTTTCCTTGCTTTCTGCATCATAAAATTGAGTTTTGTAAGCTGTTACTGCTTCCAATTTTTTATCCATTTGCGAACTGATATCCACTACTAAATCTGGTTTTGAATTATTAAACTGAATATAATGATAAATAGCTTTTGGTCTCCAAATTTTTTGTTTGGTCTCCACTTTTTCTAATCCTGACAAAAAGCAAGCGTCCAATACTATTTGTGATGCTCTACCATGGTCTGGGTGTCTATCCGATGGGGCATTGGCAATTACAATTTCAGGGCAATATTCCCTTATCTTTTTAATAAGCGCCAATTTATGTTTTTCATCATTCTCAAAAAAGCCATCTTTGAAATCCATATTCTCTCGTATTTCAACCCCTAATATTTTTGTGGCATTTTTGCATTCCTCCTTTCTTGTTTGTGGCGTTCCTCTTGTTCCCAATTCCCCTTTTGTTAAATCAATAATAGCAATCTTCTTTCCTTGTGATATTAATTTAATAACAGTCCCTCCACAGCCTAATTCCACATCATCAGGATGAGCACCAAAAACCAATATATCAATTTTCATTTTCAGAAGATTTAAAATTTAACTTTGCTAAAATAGCAGAAAGTACCATAATCCCAATGAGGTAATACACAAAAGAAGGAATCGGCATTGGATCTCCAGCTGCATAAGAATGCAATCCGGAAAGGTAATAATTCACCCCAAAATAAGTCATGATAATAGACCAAATACCAACAAGAGATGCCAAGTTAAATACATATTTGTTTTGTAAAGCAGGAATAAAACGCAAATGCAAAATAATGGCATAAACTAAAATGCTTACCATAGCCCAAGTTTCTTTTGGATCCCATCCCCAATATCTTCCCCAAGATTCATTTGCCCAAATTCCACCCAAAAAGGTGCCAATCGTTAACATATAGAGTCCAATGATCAAAGATTTCTCATTGACAATAGTAATCTCTTCACAAACTAAATCTAATTTCCTATTTTTTGAAAAGTTACTGATAAAAATAAGCCAAAGTGCGAAAAGCCCAAGCATAGCTCCCAAAGCCAAAAAGCCATAGCTTGCTGTAATAATTGCCACATGAATCATAAGCCAATAGGATTTTAAAACGGGAACTAAATTGGTGATTTCAGGATCCAGCCAGTTCAAATGAGCAACCATTAGTAAAAGGGAAGATACAATAGTAGTCGCCACCAAAGTAAGTGCTGATTTACGGCTAAACAGTACTCCAGAAAACAAGGTAGCCCAAGCAATATAGATCATGGATTCATAGCCATTACTCCATGGGGCATGCCCTGAAATAATCCACCTTACTATAAGTCCAACGGTATGCAATGCAAAGCTACTATATATCAAAATTTTCAGTATTTTAACCAATGCGTTAAGCCATTTTCTTTCTTTAAATATTTGCGTAATTACAAATACTAAAAGCAAAAACCCAAGCATAAGATAGACCATAAATAATTTTGAGAAGAGTTGCAAATGATTGTATTGTGTCTCTAATTTTATTTTGTAAGAAGTAGGGATAACTTCTGCTCCGTATTTTTCTTGAAATTTCTGAATATAATTCAAAATCTCAGTTGCAGTTGTCCAATCCTTATCTGTTTTTGCTGACTTTATGGCATTGAAATACATGCTCATAATATTAGTTACAAAAAGAGAATCATTGGAAGAAAAAAGCTCATTCTTACTATAAGGATGCCAGACATTATTACTGTCATTTGCTAGCGGAAAAAGCCGTAAAAACCCTCCACTAAAAATAAGATAGCAAAGATTTACCCTTTCATCCACTGCAATTACATCTTTGTCAAATTTATCTTGGTTTTTCGGCTGTTTGCTATATGCATTTTCAACCAATTTATTTAATTTGTAAGTTCCATCTTTTTCAAATAATTGAATAAAAGTTATCCGTTTTTTCTGAGTTCCTAAAACAGCTTTAAGCTCTGGATTAGAAACTTTAATAATAGAAATATTTCCCCAAGCGACGGGGTTACTCATCATTCCAATCAGTATTTGTGTGGATGACTGCCCATATAGTTCTTGCTTTCTCGAAATTTTCCGAATATATTCTGAGGCCAAAGTGCTTAGTGGTTTTACTCTTCCACCATTATCTTGTACCAAAATTAGTTCTGCTCTTTTTGCATGAGTGATATCAATTAAATTTGCTTGAAGCAAACTATCCACATTTACATCCAATTCCATTGCACTTCCGCTTGAAAAAGAGAAGGTAAAAGCAAAAAGAAGTAAAAATGTTTTTTGTTTCATTAGCTTTAATTTCATACTCAACATCCTAAATCTTGTATTGTAAGAGAAAAAAGTCAGCAGAATTCCTAAAAACAAAAGCCCATAACCGATATAAGTTAAAAGAGTGCCCCACCAGTCATGGTTTACTGAAAGAATTGTCCCTTTTTCATCTTTATCATAAGAAGATTGGAAAAGCCGATAGCCCTTATAATTTAGCACATTATTCATAAAAATACGATAATCTTTTTCTGTTTGCCCATCAATTACACTAACCTCAGATGCAAACGAGGAAGGGCTCATGGAACCGGCATATCTCTCTAACTGAAAATCTTTTAGCTTAATAAAAAAAGGTGTTTGCAAATATCTTGCACCATAAGAAAGAGTAAAATTTAATCCATTTAATTCAAATTTGTTTTTAGGGCTTACATATCCGCTACCGCCAATTAGTTCCACTTGTTTACTTTCTCCATTACAAAATAAATTTACCACAAGCGCATCCTCTTTTCCATTCTCCATTTTTAAATGTTTGCTTGCAGTAATTATTTCTGCTTTAGGATGAATTTCTTTTACCACAAATTGCAAATTTTTAGCAGAATACAATTTTCTTTTTGTTAAAATATTCCTTTGGTTTTTAGTTAAAGTGGCAGTACTTCTATCTAGCATACTCATACTTTCAATATCCTTATTAGTCACCAATATCAAGCTATCATTGTAAAACAAGTTGATTGCTTCTTCCTTTGGGTTATTTAAAGTAAAATTATTTTGTCCTATTATCTTTTGCTCTCCTTCTTTTAGAAAAACAGATTGCATACCACTTTCTCCAGGCACAACCAAATGAATTATTGATCTTCCATTCTCCAAATTTTCAATTAATGAATCTTTTATATTTACAATAAAATCGACATATTTTATCTGAATGGTATTCTCGAAAAAATCGATAGGAACAGAGAAATCATTATTACTAATTGGAGAGAGAAAAAGTCGTTTATCATATTCATATTGAAATTTCTTATCATCTACTCTTATTTGCAGATACAAATCATCCGATACAAATTTGTTTTCCATTCTTCCCTCACGAATATGCATCATACCTTCTGTGCCAAAATATCTGGTAGTTCCCGCCCCAATCAAAATAACAATAAAAGCAAGATGGTATGTAAGCATCGTGATTTTATTCCAGCAAAACATATTGTTCTTAAACATATTCAGAATCAAACTAAGACATAATAAAATCATGATTGCTTCCAACCACCAAGCATTAAAAATAAGAGCTTTTGCAGCCCTTGTGCCAAAATCGTTTTCAATAAAAGTAGCATATCCAATAGAAAAAGCAAATGCAAACAACAAAATTGTAGCAAATTTCATGGAAGATAAAAAGTTGAAAAGTCGATTAATCATTTGGAAATAATTAGTTTGCAAAACTATAATTTTGTTTACTTAAACAACTACTTTCGCTTTAAAAGAATGAAGAAGATTATTTTAATAGGATCTGGAAATGTGGCTCATCATTTAGGGCATGCTTTTTATAATGCTGGTCATCAGATTGCCCAAGTCATCAGCAAATCAGAAGCAAATGCAAAAGTACTGGCGCAAAAACTGAATGCAGATTTTGAAACAGATATAAGTAAAATAAAACAAGCCGATTTTGCTATTATTTCGGTAAAGGATGATTTGATTGCTACTGTTTCTAATCAAATCAAAAATATACCTTTTGCACATACTTCTGGAAGCATTTGTCTTAAAAATGGCGGGGTATTTTATCCGATTCAAACTTTTGGTAAAAATATTCCTCTTGACTTAAAGCAAGTTCCTTTTTGTGTTTCCGCTAAAAATAAAGATTTTGAAAATATCTTATTTACAGTGGCTAAAAGCATTAGTAATCATGTTTATCAAATAGATGAAAAGCAAAGAAAAATATTGCATTTAGCAGCAGTTTTTGCTTGTAATTTCTCAAATAATATGTATGTCACTGCACACGATTTGTTAAAGAAATCAGATTTAGATTTCGAAATGCTGAAGCCACTAATAATTGAAACTGCTAATAAAATTAGACAACATTCTCCCAAAAGCGTACAAACGGGTCCTGCCAAAAGAAGAGATATGCAAACCATAGAAAATCATATTGATTTGTTAGAAGATGAAGATTTAAAAAGACTTTATAAACTAATTACCAATCAAATTCAGAAATAAAATGCAAAGAATATCTGCTTTTTTATCGCTTATTCGTTTGCAAAACTTATTTATTGTTGCACTTTGTCAGTATTTTATCCGCTTTGCTTTTACCAAAACATTTTTGCCTTTTCCTGCTCTTAATGATTTAGAGTTTTTCTTTTTTGTTTTTACAACCATTTCTATTACTGCTGCCGGCTACATTATCAATGATATTTATGATGTAGAGACAGATAAAATTAACAAAAATGGAAAACTAATGATTGGTGAAATAATAAAAGCTAAAACAGCAATTATTAGCTATTTCTTTTTAAATACATTGGCACTTTTTTCGGGCATTTATTTAGCCTTCATTATAGGGAAGCCTCTTTATAGTTTGATTTTTGTGTATTGTATTTTCTTTTTATGGCGTTATTCCAAATCCATGAAAAAAGCATTTTTAATTGGCAATCTTCATGTTGGAATTCTAACTGCTTTAGTGCTTATCAATACTGCTCTTTTCGATATTATCCCAAACATGCATTTCCCAGGAAATGAAAGTGGCAGAATGATTCTAAAAATAATTTTGGTTTATTCACTTTTCTCATTCTTTCTTACTTTAATCAGAGAGTTTGTAAAAGATATAGAGGATAAAGAAGGTGATATGGCTATCAATGCTAAAACAGTAGCAATTGTTTTAGGTGTTAAAAAAACTAAGTTCATTATTTTTTGTTTGTCTTTTGCAGTAGTAGTAATAGTTGGATTTTGGCAATATTTTCAGTTACAAATAATTTCTCTAGACAGTATAAGATGGGATGGTGAGATGTATGAATCGGTACTTATTTGGGGAACAGATAAATTTGCCATTATATATACTGCTATTTTACAAACCATTTTGTTGTTATTCATATTAAAATTATATAATTCCAGAAGAAAAAAGGACTTTTATTATTTATCTCAGCTTTGTAAAATAATCATGCTTTTAGGAATTTGTTCTATGCCGTTTTTCACTTATTTTTATCTGCAATAAGATGTTGACCAATTTACTAAAAGATAAAAAAATCATTCTGGGCTCTGCCTCCCCTAGAAGGCAAGAGCTATTAAGATCAATAATAAATGATTTTGAAATTAAGATTAGTGATTTAAAAGAGAAATATCCTAAAAACTTAAAAGGGAAAGAAATTTCTGAATTTTTAGCAATACAAAAATCAGATGTTTTTTCAATCAAAATTAAAACAAATGAAATATTAATAACTGCTGACACTATTGTTATAAAAGGAGAGCGGATTTTAAACAAACCAGAAAACAAACCAGAAGCTAAAGAGATGTTAGCATTTTTGTCCGATTCTGAGCATAAAGTCATTACATCTGTTTGTTTGCGAGATCAGCAAAAGAAGCTTGTATTTTCATCTATTACAAAAGTTTTTTTCAAACCGCTTTCTGATGTTGAAATCAATTATTATGTAGAAAAATATAAGCCACTTGATAAAGCTGGAGGCTATGGAATTCAAGAGTGGATTGGCCTGATTGGTATAACAAAAATTGAGGGCTCTTACTTCAATGTGGTAGGTTTACCAATAGAAAAATTGTATCAAAAACTAATACAATTTGCTGGTTTGTAACGTTATCCCTCTACATTTTGTACTTTTGCCAAATTAAAATCTGACATTATGAAAAAAACAAGTAGATTTTTTAGTATTATAGTTCTTTTGAGTTTTCTGCTTTTGCAGAGTTGCATTCCTATGCGAAAGGTAGTTTACATGAAAAATAATCCGATTTCTGATAAAGAAATCTCTATCACTCCTCCAGTTCACCATCTAGAAATAGGAGATGTTTTATTTGTAAGGGTTTTAAGTTCAAATGATCAATCTTATGAATTTTTTAATGTGGAAACCAATACTAATTCATCTGCTAATAATACTTCAATGGCTTCTTTGTATTTGAATGGGTCAACTATCAATAGTTTAGGTATGATTGAGATTCCTGTTATTGGCAAGATATTTTTGTTAGGACAAAATTTGGAAGAAGCGAAAATTTCTGTTCAGAAAGTAGTAGATGAATACCTGCAAGATGCCATTGTAATTGTGAAATTGGCCAATTTTCAAGTTACTGTATTAGGGGAGGTAAATAATGCAGGAACTTTCCCAGTTTTTAAAGAAAGTGTAACCATCTTTGAAGCATTAGCAATGGCAGGAGATTTGTCTGATTATGCCAATAGACAAAAATTAAAAATAGTAAGAACACATAATAATAAAAAAAATATTTATACAATTGATTTGACCGATCAGCAATTGCTTTTATCCGACTTTTATTATCTTAGAAATGATGATGTGATTTATGTTGAGCCACTTAAATATCGAACTTTTAGAAAATCCCAATCTCAAATTGTATTATCAGCACTTACAACCTTATCTCTTATGGTAAATGTATTTCTAAGAATTACAGAATAAAATGGCTGAATTTCAAAATGAAGAGCAAAAACAGGCAGAAACTATTGATGTCAAAGCGATACTATTTAAGTATTTTCGTTATTGGCATTATTTTTTACTTTCTTTTTTATTTTTTGGCTTTTTAGCATTTCTCAATAACCGATATACTGTTCCTGAATATAGCGTTTCTTCTACACTTTTAATCCGAGATGATAGTAATACTCAATTAGGCGCTGAGAACTTACTTGAAGGATTAGAACTTTTTAGTGGAAAGAAGAATTTAAAGAACGAAATTATAATTTTAAATTCTTACAGTAATACTGAAAAAGTAATTAAAGAATTAGGTTTAGGGTTATCTTATTTTGAACACGGTTTTTTTCAAACTAATGAACTTTTTAAAGATGCTCCTTTTAAAGTCATTGTTGATTCTTCACATGTTCAATTAACAGGTATTGAATATGCAGTAGAAATAGTTAATGAAAGTCAGTTTCAGCTTTTGGTAAGTGCTGAAGATCATTTTCCTTGCAATTTGCAAACTGAGAAGTTTGACAAAACATTATTAGCTAATATTAATATTGACAAAACATTTGAGTTTGACGAAGAAATTTCAAATACTTTTTTCTCTTTCAGAATTAAAAAAACACCACTTTTTAATTTAGATAATATTATTGAGAATGAAAAAGTATTTTCATTTAAACTGCATCAAACGAATGTGTTTGCACAAAAGTTAATTAGAGAAATAAACATAAATCCTATAAATAAAGAAACCTCTATTTTAAAGCTAAGCATTACAGGAAGAACACCTAAAAAAAGCATAGAGATCATTAATAAATTAACAGAAGTTTATATAAGAAATAGCTTGGACGAGAAGAATCTAATGGCTATTAATACTATTCACTTTATTGATGGACAACTTGCTATAATAAAAGATTCCTTAACACTTATTGAAAATCAGCTAGAATTTTTTAGAAAACAAAATCCAAATCTTGATATAGTTAATAAAGATTTTGGAACCTACTTCCAAAAACAAAAATTAGACAATACATTATCAGAGCAATCCGTAAATATTAAATATTATCAATCCTTATTATCTTATTTAAAAGATGATAGTGATGCGCATTCCATAGTATCTCCAACATTAATGGGAATAAGTAACCCAGAGTTAAATGGTTTAATTCATCAATTATTACAATTAGATTCCAAAAAAGACGAATTACAGTTAACTACTACTGAAAAGAATCCTGCTTATAAAGCCGTTCTTTCCCAAATACAACATACAAAAAACACTATTATTGAGAATGTTAGTAATCTTATTTCTTCTGCGTTAATTTATGAGAAGGATTTAAAAGTTAGAATAAATTCTTTTAACAATAAAATATACAAATTGCCTAAATTAGAAAAAAGCTATTTAATTCTTAAAAGAAAACACGAATATAATGAGCAGACTTCAATTTATCTTCAACAAAAAAGATATGAAGCTTCACTTGCAAAAGCTGGAACAGAATCGGATCATAAAGTCATAGACTCTGCTAGATTAGATAGCGATAAACCAATAACACCAAAAAAGGGATTGATTTATTTTTTAGCTTTATTCTTAGGACTAATTTTTCCAGTTGCATATATCTCAATAAGAGAGTTCTTTAGTGACACTATATCTAGTAAATCTGATTTACAAAACTGTACTAATATTCCGATTCTAGGTCTCATTGGTCATAGTGAAAAAGAAAAAAGTTTAGTTGTTGCTATTGCTTCAAAATCTATTATTTCTGAATCATTCAGGACATTAAGAACAAATATTCAATATTTAGCAGCCCATAAAGACAATAAAATAATTACTGTCACTTCCTCAATTGGAGGTGAAGGAAAAACATTTACAGCTATGAATCTTGCTGGAATATTTGCATCATCAGGCCATAAAACAGTTTTAATTGGCGGGGATTTAAGAAAACCAAAATTACACAAAGATTTTAATCTTAACGAACAAAAAGGTTTAAGCAGTTATTTAATTAACAAATCATCTTTAGAGGAAGTAATTGAAAAAACTAAAATAGAAAGTTTAGATGTAATAGGATCAGGACCAACACCCCCTAATCCTGCTGAGTTATTGGACAGTCAAAGTATGCAAGAATTAATTACAGAACTTAATAAAATGTATGACTATATAATTATTGATACGCCACCAGTCGGGCTTGTTACAGATGGCGTAATTTTAATGAGATATGCCGATATTAATTTATATGTTGTAAGGCATAATTATACTAAGCGTAATATGCTCGCTTCTATTAATAATTTGTTTGAACAGAACCATATTAAAAATTTGAGTATCATTATTAATGATTTTGAGCAGAGTCGATCCTTATATGGTTACGGATATGGTGGTTACGACTACGGATATGGTTACGGATATGGTTACGGATATGGCGGTTATGGAGATGGCGGTTATGGCTATTATGAGGAAGAAAAAAAAGCTTAATTCATCAAAACCTAACTTCAATCTTCTAATTTAGAATCTGCTCTCTATTTTTTTATCTTTACCATCTTAACATTTACAAGATGACTGATAAAAAAATACCTTACTTTTTTGCACTACTTCCAATTATAGTTTTAATAGTACTACTTGCTTACAATGTATTTTTGTATGGAGACAACTCACTTGCAGGTGCAAACCAATTAGCATTACTTTTTGCAGCAACAACTGCATCAATGATTGGAGTTAAATTTGGATCAAAATGGAATACAATATTAAATGGAGTAAGTAAAAGCATATCTAGTACTACCCCATCATTAATTATCTTACTATTAATTGGGGCACTTGCCGGAACTTGGCTGTTGAGCGGTATTGTGCCAGCAATGATTTATTACGGCCTACAAATTTTAAATCCTAAAATATTCTTATTTGCAACTGCTGTAATCACTGCAATAGTTTCTCTTGCAACAGGAAGCTCATGGAGTACTATTGCAACAATAGGTATTGCTCTTTTAGGTATTGGCCAAGCACTTGGTTTACCAATAGGGCTAATTGGTGGAGCAATTATCTCAGGAGCATATTTTGGAGATAAAATGTCTCCCTTATCAGACACAACAAATTTAGCTCCTGCAATGGTGGGAACTGATTTATTCACTCACATCAGATACATGATGTACACCACGATTCCTTCTTTTGCAATTACTCTTATCATCTTTTTAGTTATAGGAGTTACTTATATTACATCAGGAGAGCAAGATATAAACGAGCTATTATTAGCTATATCCAATTCCTTTAATGTTAGTGGATGGCTTTTTTTAGTTCCTATATTAGTTATTGCACTTATTATTAAAAAAACACCAGCAATTCCTGCACTTTTAACAGGAACATTACTTGGAGGAATCTTTGCAGTTATCTTTCAGCCAGAAGTTGTTATGTCGATTACGAATGCTGATACCTTAAATTTTAGCTCAGCTTATATGGCAGTTATCAATGCTATGGGAAGTGATATTGCAATTAATACAGATAATGAAATGATAAATAATCTACTTTCAACTAGTGGAATGGCTGGTATGCTTAATACTATTTGGCTTATTATTTGTGCCATGATTTTTGGAGGAGTAATGGAATCAGCAGGACTTTTAAGAAGAGTTGCTGAACCAATAATCAAATATGCTGAAAGTACTGGAAGTTTGATTGCAACAACTGTAGGAACTTGCGTGTTTTTCAATATTACTGCATCTGACCAATATTTAAGCATAGTTGTTCCTGGTCGTATGTTTACCGATACTTATAAAGAAAAAGGATTAGCTCCAGAGAATCTAAGTAGAACACTTGAAGATAGCGGAACGGTAACATCAGTTTTGGTGCCTTGGAATACTTGTGGAGCAACACAATCAGCAATTTTAGGTGTGGCTACTTTTGCTTACTTACCTTTTTGTTTCTTTAATTTAATTTCTCCTTTAATGACTATTGCTTATGGGTATTTTGGAATAAAAATTAAGAAGTTAAAACAATAGCATTTGAAGGCATAAGATTTTTTTCTATTCATTGAAATAGAACAAGATATAGTATTATATTTGTCACCTAAATTTTACAAACCCTAAAAAAGATAGTTATGAAAAAATTTTACTTAAGTATTTGTATAGCGATTCTTACAACAAGCGTATTTGCACAAATAGAGAACGAAAAAAACAATGTGCAAAATAATGATGTAAACAAATTTTATTATCAAGCACAAAGTGAATCAGCAACACAAGCAAAAGCTTTCCCATTTTTTGTAAATGATTTTTCTGATCCTTCTGATTGGACTTTAATTGACTTGGACTGGGGAGGCCTTCAAAATTGGATAATCACTACCAATGGCCCTCAAGGTCCTTATTCTTCTCCCATGGGAGCAATTACTTCTACTACTGCTTCCAATGGTTTTGCGCTTTACGATTCTGATTTTTTGAATACTGCTTACACCAATCAGAATGCTCTTTTAATATATAATTACCCAGTAGATTGTTCAAACCATTCCTATATAAATATCAATTTTGAATCTTATCATAGAAAATTTCATGATTCGGTTTTTGTAGAAGTGAGTACGGATTCCATAACTTGGGACAGATATGAAGTTCATGCTGATTTAGGGGTTACTGATCAGTCAGTAAACCCTGAGTTTGTATCGGTAAATGTTTCTGCAACAGCTGGAAATCAACCAGTGGTTTATTTCCGCTTTCATTATGAAGGAGAGTGGGATTATGCATGGATGTTAGATGATGTTTCTTTCGTAGAAACTCCTGATAACAAGCTAACAATTTCTAATGAAACTTATGGCGGTTGGTGGATTGGTTACCAAACTGCTGGTGGAATGGGATTAGACTTTACTTTTAACCCTATGAATCAAGTAGTAGCAAACCCTTATCATTTTGAAGCAGTATTGAAAAATCAAGGAATTGCCTCTCAAGACTGTAAATTACATGTAAATGTTACAGATGATCTGGGCACGTCTGTTTTTAGAGATTCATCTAACAATCTTACTTTAGCAATGACAGAACAAGATACACTAGAGGTGACTAATTCTTTCTTACCACAAAATATGGGGATTTATTATATGGACCTTTGGGGTATAGGTGATTCTGCAATTACCGATACTACTTATATGGTTTCTATAGTTACCGATACTGTTTACGGAAGAGATTTCGGGCAAGAAGATGGTTATTGGAGAGTTGGAAGATCATGTGGAGGAATGGTTTTAGGTGTTGATTTTGACATTTATGTTACAGATGATTTGACTTCTGTTTCTGCATATGTAAATGATAACTCTGTTGCAAATGCAGTGATGTTTGGTGCTCTTTATGAGGTAGATCCTCAAGGCGATCCTATATGGCTTGCTCAAACGGATGATTATATAATCCAAACAACTGATCTTGGGAATTGGGTAACCATTCCTTTTAATGGAGGTCAAACCCTTACTGCAGGCACTGCATATATGATTGCTATAGGTGGTTACGCACATCCTTTAGATACTTTTTGTATTTCCACTTCTGGAACTGGTCAAGGTGCTACAAATCATGTTCAAGATAATGGTTGCGGATTAGGTTCTGGTGGATTTGGAGATTGGTACTGGATATCTAGCGTCCCTATGATAAGAATGAATATGGGAACTCCTTGGTCAACAACATCAAGTATTAATGAAACTGCTTTTGAAGGAAAATTAGCAGTTTACCCTAATCCTACAAAAAGCCAAGTTACTATTGATTTAAGCAATACAACTTCAGATGATTATTCTATTTCTTTTAGCAATATTTTAGGAGAAGAAATTTATTTTTATCAAGGATTTTTAAATGGAACGTTTAAGAAGAATGTAGATTTATCTTCTTTTCCCAAAGGTATTTATTTACTTAATATTAGTAATTCTAATTCCTCAGTAACAGAGCGAATTGTAGTTGAATAGAAACAATTTAATAACTTTTAAAAATAACAAACAATGAAAAAAATTCTAAGCGTTACAACTTTGATGTTAGCAGTTTTCGTTTCCTTTAGTCAAATAGCTCTTCCTCAGTATTTGAGTTCTGAGAAGCAAGAGTTTAAAGCGAGAAAAGCTTATCAAGATCAAGGAATTATACCTTCTTCACCTGCAATGGCATTTCCTTTTTGGGTTAATGATTTTTCGACTCCCTCTGACTGGGTCTTAGACAATAGTGGTCAGAATCCACCAGATTATGGTTGGTCAATAGATGCTAGCAACGATGGATGGTATTTTACTAGTCCTATATCGTCTTCATCTGGTGGTAATTTTGCAGAACTTGGCAATGGAGATCCTACTGTTGGAACAGGAACTCAAGCGTTAAATGTAACTTATACCATGACGATTGCAAACTCTATTGATATTATGGGATTAGCAGGTACTGATAATGTTACATTATCATACAATGAATATGGTGCTAGGTTTAACGATTTACAAGAAGTACAAATAAGTACAGACGGAATAACTTATACAACAGTTGCTGATAATTTAAGTTACAGTGTTTTATCACAAGCTGGCGGATCAGCTTATCCTAATCCAACTTTAAGATCCATTAATCTTTTCCCTTATATCGCAGGGAATGCTTCTACCGTATGGATTCGATATAGTTGGACAACAAATTACCCTTCACAATCTTCAAATGCTAATGTATGGATTACTTATGGATGGATGATTGATGATATTAGCTTAACATCTACAAGCAATTATGTTATGCAAGCTATTGAAGCTAATCATGGTGGATGGTACACAACTCCGGTATCCCAAGGGTTTAGTATGCAATATATGTTTAAGCCACTAATTCAATCTGCTGCAAATCCTTATAAGTTTGAATTAGTTGCAGCAAATCAGGGAGCGCAAACACTAAATGGGGCTAGACTAAATGTTGAGGTGTTTAATGATATTGGAGTTTTGATTCATTCTGATGTTAGTGACACGGTTAATATGGCGCCATTCGATACAGTTGTTTTTTCTTCTCTTCAAACATTTGATCCTGCTGCTCTTGGTGTCTACAACATAAATATTTGGGGTAGTGCTGATAGTTTTCCTACAACACCAATTACTGCTTTAACATCTATTATTACTGATACCATTTATGGAAGAGATGAGGATCTTGCTGGCGGAGCATGGAGGGTTGGAAGAATATGTGGTGGTTTGCAAGTGGGGAATATTTTTGATGTATATGCAGCTGATGATTTAACTTCTGTTTCTGCTCATGTTGCTGATTATTCAGTTGCAGGTGCAAATATGTTTGGTGTATTGTATGAGGTAGATACTACTTCCAGTCCAATGGGTTTCATTATGATTGGTCAAACGGATAATTATATCATACAAACAGCTGACATTGATAATTGGATCAACATTCCTTTCAATTCGGCTATTTCTATCGACCCTCAATTTGGTCAACAATACATGATTGCAATTGGCGGTTACGCTCATCCTCTTGACACTTTTGGTATTAGTGTGTCAGGAGAGGCTGAGCCTACAATGTCTAGAATACAAGATAACGGATGTAATATTGGTAGTCAAGGATTTGGTTATTGGTATTGGATTAATAATACACCAATGATTAGAATGAATTTTGGAACACCTTGGACTCCTCCATCATCAATTAATGAAATTACTTTTAATGGAAATTTGAGTATTTATCCAAATCCTACAAATGGTATTTTTACAATTGAGATGAATGATGTAGAAAAAGATATTTATACTATAAAAATCACCAATGTATTGGGGCAAAAAGTATTTGCAACTTCTTCATTAGTTATCGGTATCTATAAAGAAAATATTGATTTATCTGCTTTTCAAAAAGGAGTATATCTAATCGAAATTAAAAATTCAACTGCTACAATAACTGAAAGGATTATT
>CAWVYN010000002.1:0-14821 GCA_963934425.1 uncultured Flavobacteriales bacterium
TATTGGCCCGAAAGGATTTCCTAAAAAGTCCATATCTAGTCCCGCAACAATAAGCCGAATTCCTTTTGTTGCCAGCTTATTACAAACGATATAGAGTTTATCATCAAAAAACTGAGCTTCATCAATAGCAACAACATCCTCATTATCACAAAGAGTTAGTATATCATTAGCACAATCAACGGCTATAGAATCTATGAAATTTTCATCATGAGAAACCACTTTTGCTTTATCATAACGGCTATCAATTTTTGGTTTGAAGATTTTGATATTGAGCTTAGCATACTTTGCTCTTTTTAGCCGCCTAAGTAACTCTTCCGTTTTACCTGAGAACATGGATCCACAGATTACTTCAATACTTCCTTTTTGTATTGGATGATGGGGAGGAAATTCTAAAAACATTTTTTAATAAGGATATTTATACGGCTTTGATTATGTTTGCTAACAAATATATAAAAAGCTTTTGCATAATATAATGAAAATAAAATTTTTGTTTTTATCTTTCTTTCTAATCGGATTTTCCTCAGAAGCTAAACAAACTCTAAAAAACGATTCTATCAAAAAAGGAAGAATAGTAATAGTCAGTAGTAGTTTGGGGTTAGTATTGGGAGGCTCTTATTTATATATTGAAAATTCTTGGTGGAGTGAAAAACAAACTGCCTTTCATTTTGATAATGGAAGCGATAAGGTTTATGCTTTAAATGTGGATAAGGCAGGGCATTTTATGGGCGGCCTGCAAGCAGCAGAGGTATTCTCAGAATCTATGCGTTGGGCAGGGATGAATAAAAAGCAAGCACTTTGGTTTGGAGCAACATTTGGTTCGGGCTTACAATTAGCCATTGAAATGAAAGATGCTTACGCTCCTTATTGGGGGTTTTCTACTTTGGACTTAACCATAGGGTCTGCAGGAGCATTTTTGCCAATTGCTAAATATTATTTTCCAACATTAAGGGCTTTTGATGTAAAATTTTCCTATTGGAAACAGCATAATACTTATTGGGATTTAGAGAACCAAAGAGGGAAAAATCCTAATAAATATGCTTGGCAAGACGATTATGTAAATCAAACCTATTGGCTGTCTGTAGATTTAAATCATTTTAATGAAAAAATTCCAGAATGGCTGAATATTGCTATAGGCTTTGGTTTAGATGAAACACAATATTTGGATGAGCATAACACTAAAATAGGGGGAGAGAACGAATGGTATATTGCCCTTGATTATGATATTCCTAAAATGTTAAAAGGATGGGATTCCAAAATAGCCAAAAAAATAAAACACTGGCTGAATTATTTTCATTTTCCGGCACCAACAATAAGAATTTCTCCAAAAATAGAATTTTACCCACTATTTCTATAAATTTGTAGTATGTCAAAATTGTATATCATACCAACTCCCATTGGAAATTTAGAGGATATTACCTTAAGAGCTATTCGCCTATTGAAAGAGGTAGATTTGGTGTTAGCTGAGGACACAAGAATAACAAAGAAACTATTTGTAAATTATAACATTGACACAACTCTAGCTTCTTTTCATATGCATAATGAACATAAAGTTCTTGCAAAATTTATTGACAGATTAAAAGCAGGCGAAACTTTTGCATTAGTTTCAGATGCAGGAACGCCAGGAATTTCGGATCCAGGCTTTTTATTGGCGCGTGAGTGTGTTAGCAATAATATTGAGATAGAATGTTTGCCAGGAGCCACGGCTTTTGTTCCTGCATTAGTTAACTCAGGATTGCCGTCAGAAAAATTTATTTTTGAAGGATTTCTACCAGCAAAAAAAAGACGGCAAACAAGATTAAAACTGCTTTCAGAGGCAGAAATAACTATGATTTTTTATGAATCCCCTCACCGAATTGTAAAAACACTTTCTCAGTTTGTTGAATATTTTGGAGAAGACAGAAAAGTTTCTGTTTCCAGAGAAATAAGTAAAATGTTTGAAGAAACAAAAAGAGGAAAAGTGAAAGAGGTTCTGACATACTTTGAAGAGAAAAAACCGAAAGGAGAATTTGTAATTGTAGTTGAAGGTAAAAAATGAAAATAGAGAAATTTATACACAAAAAACCATATCTTATAGCAGGGCCTTGTAGTGGAGAATCGGAAGAGCAGGTTTTACAAATTGCCACTAAAATACAAGATATAGCTGACGTTTTCCGTGCAGGGATTTGGAAGCCAAGAACCAAGCCAGATTCTTTTGAAGGAGTAGGAGAAAAAGGATTACAATGGCTAAAAAAAGTCCAAGAGGAAACAGAGCTAAAAGTGGCAACTGAAATAGCGACAGCTACGCATGTAGAGAAATGCTTAAAAGCAGAAATTGACATGCTTTGGATTGGTGCCAGAACCACAGTAAATCCTTTTTATGTACAAGAAATTGCAGAAGCATTAAGAGGGGTTGATATTCCAGTTTTTGTAAAAAACCCCATACACCCAGAGTTAGGATTATGGGTAGGCGCTTTAGAGCGGTTGAATAAAGTAGGAATTACTCAATTAGTTGCAATTCATAGAGGATTTTTCTCTTATGAAAAAACAGCTTTTAGAAATGATCCTAAATGGGAAATGCCAATAAAACTAAGAGAGGAAGTTTCAGAGATCCCTATAATTTGTGATCCAAGCCATATTGCTGGAGATAGGCAAATGATAGCAGAGGTTTCGCAAACGGCTATGGATTTGAATTTTAATGGGCTAATGATAGAAACACATCACAATCCTAAAAACGCATGGAGTGATGCCGAGCAACAAATCACACCAAAAAAACTGCATCAAATAATAACTAATTTGGTGCTAAGAAAAACGAAAACAGATGATAATTTTTTAAATATTAAGCTCAAAGAATTCAGGAAAAATATTGATATTCTAGATAGAAAGATGGTAAGTGTTTTGTCAAATAGAAAAGAAATTGTAGAACAAATTGCCCATTTTAAACAAGAAAATAAAATTACTATTTTCCAATTGGAAAGATGGTTTGAAATTTTAAGATTTAGAAAAAAAGATGCTCTTGATTTTGGGATGGATGAGAAAATGATTGCTGAAATTTTTGAGCTTATTCATAAATATTCCATTCTTGCACAAACAAAAATAATGCGAAATGCCAATGGAGAAAAACTGGAAAATAAAAGAAACGAATAGCAAAATTGTCCAGGGATTATCCGAAAGTTTGGGTATAAGCAGGACTATTGCGCACCTTTTGGTTCTTAGAGGAGTTACTACTTATGATGAGGCAAAGCAATTTTTCCGTCCTGATTTTTCGCATTTTCACAAGCCATTTTTGATGAAGGATATGCAAAAAGCAGTCGACAGAATCCAACAAGCAATTAGCAATAATGAAAAGATTCTGGTATATGGCGATTATGATGTGGATGGCACAACTTCTGTTGCGATGATGTGGACTTTTTTATCGACTGTTACCGATAATATTGACTTCTATATTCCATGTCGATATAAAGAAGGATACGGGATTTCACTTCAAGGAATTGATTATGCAAAAGAAAATAATTTCTCATTAATTATAGCTTTAGATTGTGGGACAAGGGCAGTTCAGCAAATTGATTATGCTAATGAAAAAGAGGTTGATTTCATTATTTGTGACCACCACAATCCAGCAGAAAAAATACCAAATGCAGTTGCTATTTTGAATCCAAAACAAAGTGATTGCAATTATCCTTTTAAGGAACTTTCTGGGTGTGGAGTAGGATTTAAATTAATTCAGGGATATTGCGAAAAAAATCAAATCCCCCTAAAAGAGATAACACACCTGTTAGATTTTTTAGTGGTAAGTATTGCTGCAGACATTGTGTCAATGGTTGATGAAAATAGGGTATTTTCATTTTTTGGATTAAAGCAAATAAACTCAACCCCCAGAGTTGGGATAAAAGCACTAATGGCTTCTGCTGACAGAAAAGGGAAATGGACCATTTCTGATATTGTTTTTGGGATTGCTCCAAGAATAAATGCGGCTGGGAGATTAGTCCATGGAAAAATTGCGGTAGACTTATTGATTGAAAAGGATTTGGAAAAAGCAAGATTAATAGCAGAGAAAATCGAAAAAATAAATCTGGAAAGAAGAGGTATTGACAAAGTCATTACCAAAGAGGCCTTAGAAATGATTGATGAAAATAAAAATTCAACTGTGGTGTTTAGCGAAAATTGGCACAAAGGAGTTGTTGGTATTGCCGCTTCTCGGCTTATAGAAACCCATTACAAACCGACAATAGTGTTAACCGAAAAAGATGGGGAACTAACGGGTTCTGCTCGTTCGGTTAGGAGCTTTGATTTATATAGTGCTCTTCTAGAATGCGAAAAGTATTTAGAGAAATTCGGAGGGCATATGTATGCGGCAGGGCTTACCCTAAAAAAAGAAAATTTGGAAGATTTTATAATAGCTTTTGAAAGGGCAGTTTCTTGCCGTATTACACAGGAACAATTAACTCCAGAAATATCTATTGATATGGAGCTCGATTTACATGATATTGATAATAAACTTTTTAGAATTATTCAGCAGTTCTCCCCTTTTGGACCAAAAAATCACTCCCCAATTTTTATTACAAAAGCTGTAAAAGATAGTGGTTATGGTAGAGCAGTTGGTGCAGAAAAATCGCATTTACGATTAGGCATTACAAACGAAGATAGTATAATCTCAATAAGCAGTATTGGTTTTGGGTTGGCGCACCATTTTAGTAAAACTAAAGATGGGCAAATATTTGATATTTGTTATTCTATTGATGAAAATATTTGGAATGGAAAGAAAAATTTGCAATTAAAATTAAGGGATATTAAAGTTAGCACATAGTCCTACCCAATTTTCCCGCAATCTGTTTTCTTACTTGTAAATATTTAGCATAGGTTTTTGTAATGCGCTCTACATCTTCAGGATTTTCTTTTAATTGCAATTGAATATCTCCCAATTTAGCATCTAAATGTTTTAGTTTTAAACTATAAAGAGAATTCTCCACGGCTTTTCGTATTTTATTTTCTTCTGTTCCAGTAAGAATTTTGTGTCGCTTATCCCAATTTTCACTCATATTATATTCATTACTAATCAAATCAATAGTCAATCGACTAATAAAAGGATTAAAATGAAGTGTAAAATATTCTAGTTTTATTTTTCCTTCTTTTTCCAAAACCTCAGAAATTTCATCTAATATCATTTGGTACTGCTCGTTTTCAAAAGTCATCTTGTCCGCTTTTAATTCAGCAAGAATAAAAGTTGCAAGACTTATTGTTTCCTCCTCAAATTTTAATGTCTTATTGCCATAGTTTAATAAAAGGCGGATTATTTCTTTTTCTTCCTTTAGTTGTTTTCTTTTAATCTTATCGTTTTCATTTTTTGTGTTTTTTTCTTCTTTTTTCTCAGGAGAAGAGCTTACTCTTTTACTTTTTTGAGCACCTACTTCTTTTGATAAATCTAATTCTTTTACCCTCAGCATTCTGCTACATACTTTTATGTATTCCGAACGACTTATATCATCTGGAATTTGCGATATAGAAGAAGCGATTTCTTTTATCATTTCTACTCTTTTTGAAGGATCATCTTTAGTATTTTTGCTTAAAACATCTGTTTTGAAAGTAATAAAATCTTTGCTGTTTTCAGCCAAATAATTTTTTAATTCTTCTTGGCTACAACTCCTCGCAAAAGAATCTGGATCTTCTCCATCAGGAAATAAAACCACTTTCACATTCATACTTTCTGCTAAAATAATGTCAATACTTCTAAATGACGCTTTAATTCCGGCTGCATCTCCATCAAAAAGAATCGTAATATTTTTTGTAAAACGATGGATTAGTTTTATTTGTTCGGAAGTTAAGGAAGTTCCAGAAGAAGAAACCACATTCTCCACCCCTGATTGATGAAGGGAAATTACATCCGTATATCCTTCCACAATGTAGCAATTATTTTGCTTGCTGATATGTTGCTTGGCAAAGTAGATGCCGTACAAAGTTTTACTTTTTAAATAGATCAAACTCTCAGGAGAATTGACATATTTTGCCTTATTATCCTTTTGCAATGTGCGGCCACCAAAGCCTAAGACTCGTCCAGAAAAACTATGAATTGGAAACATCATTCTTTCTCTAAATCTATCGTTTGCACTTCCATTTTTTATAATGGAAACTCCAGAATCTTCTAAATACTTTTCTTGAAATGAGGATTTTAAGGCTTCTTTGCTGAGGGCATCTTTTTGTTTTGGACTGTAGCCTAATTGAAATTTTTTGATGGTTTCTTCCAAAAACCCTCTTTCTTTATAGTAGCTAAGCCCTATGACTTTCCCCTCTTCTGTTTCCCACAATTTCTGCTGAAAAAACTTATTGGCAAAAGAGGAGATTACATACAAACTATCCCTATCGTTTGCTCTTATGCTTTGCTCAGGAGTCATTTCTTTTTCTACTATTTCAATACTATATTTTTCTGCCAAATACTTCAATGCTTCCGGATAAGAATAATGTTCATGCTCCATTACAAAGCTTACGCTATTTCCTCCTTTTCCACAACCAAAACATTTATAAATACCTTTGCTAGCAGAAACCGTAAATGAGGGTGTTTTTTCGTCATGAAAAGGGCAATGACCAATAAAATTTGCTCCTCTTTTTTTAAGCTGAACAAATCCTCCAACCACTTCTTCAATTCTGGCTGCTTCAAATATTTTATCTATGGTTTCTTTTGGGATCATTGTTTTCTTTCAATTACAAAATCCATCATTTTTTTAAGAGAAACTTTTGCATCATTATCTTCAAAATCCTCTAAAATAGTTAATGCCTTTTTGTGGTATTCTTTCATTTTTTTTGTGGCATATTCTAGCCCTCCATTTTCCTTTACTAACTTAATTAAGCCCCTTACTTTTTTGTTATCGGTATTATGATTCTTTATGATATTAATAATACTTTTTTTCTGCACGGAATTGCTAATGCTTAAAGTGTAAATTAGGGGCAAAGTCATCTTTTGTTCTCTTATATCAATACCAGTTGGCTTACCAATTATTGGATTGTGAGTATAATCAAAAAGATCATCTTTAATTTGGAAAGTAATGCCAGCCATTTCTCCAAAAAGATGCAGTTTTTCTACAATTTTTTTATCATTAGTAGTAGAATTTGCCCCACAAGCACAACAAGCCGCAATTAAAGTTGCGGTTTTTTGCCGAATAATTTCAAAATAAACGCCTTCCTCAATATCTAGTTTTCTTGCTTTTTCAATTTGTAGAAGCTCCCCTTCACTCATTTGTTTTACGGCTATACTCATTAGTTTCAAAAGTTCAAACTCATTATTTTCTACTGCCAAAAGCAAACCTTTACTAAGTAAGAAATCACCTACTAAAACCGCAATTTTATTTTTCCAAAGAGCATTGATAGAAAAAAATCCTCTTCTGAAATCGGCTTCATCTACCACATCATCATGAACTAGAGTTGCCGTATGCAAAAGCTCAATTAAGGAAGCTGCAATATAAGTGCTTTCTGTAACTTTTCCGCAAAGCTTTGCTGATAGAAAAACAAACATTGGGCGCATTTGCTTTCCTTTCCGTTTAATAATATAATGCATTATTTTATCCAGCAAAGGTACTTTGCTAGAAAGAGACGCCTTGAATTTTTTTTCAAAAAGCAACATCTCTTGATTTATAGGGAATTTTATTTCGTTTATTGTAGACAAATTTCTAAAAAGATAGAGAGCGAATATACAAAGAAGTTTGTGCTAATCTTTGCAAAAAAAAGGCTTGTTAAAAAGTTATTGAAGTTTGTTTACTAATTGTCCGCAAGCAGCAGCAATATCCTTACCCTTGCTTTTCCTTAAGTTAACTATAATATTTTTTTCTTCCAGATAAGAAATAAATTTTTCTGTGCTTTTGTTGCTTGCTTTTTCGTAATCTATTCCATCTATTTTGTTGTACTCAATAAGGTTAATTTTACAAGGACTAATTTTCGAAAATTGCACTAATTTTTGAGCATCTTCAATGCTATCGTTTATATCCTTAAATAGAATATATTCATAGGTAACTCTACTATTGGTTTTGTCATAAAAATATCTGATTGACTCTCTGAGTTCAGCTAAGTTTACTTTTTTATTTAGCGTCATCAACATGTCTCGTTTACTATCAGAAGCTGTGTGTAAGGAAATAGCCAAATTGAATTTAATCTCATCATCTGCTAATTTTTTTATCATTTTAGCAATACCTACAGTGGAAACAGTAATCCTTTTTGGCGACATTCCCAACCCTTTATTAGTAGTGATTAATTCTATACTTTCAAGCAAATTATTGTAGTTTAAAAGCGGCTCCCCCATTCCCATAAATACAATGTTGGAAAGCGGTTTTCCAAAGTTAGAAATGGACTCTTCATTTAGGATAAAAACTTGGTCATAAATTTCAGCAGTATCTAAATTTCTTTCTAATTTGAGTGTTCCTGTTGCACAAAAAGTGCAATCTAAACTACATCCAACTTGAGAAGAAATACAAGCTGTTATCCTTTTTTTAGATGGAATTAAAACCCCCTCCACCAAATTTTTATCGTGTAATTGCATACTGTATTTTATGGTGCTATCTATACTCTTTTCTGCTTTGTAAATTTTTACGGGATTGATGACAAAATGATCGGCAAACAAATTTCTTATTTCTTTAGAGAGGGAAGTCATTTCATCAAATGAAGTTGCTCTTTTTTTCCAAAGCCATTCCTCTAATTGTTTTGCTCTAAACTTCGGCAAATTGTTTTCTAAACAAAATGTTTGAATTTGCTCAAAAATAAACGTACGGATGTCTTTTTTATCACGCATAATTGTTTGCAAAGATATATTACTTTTGCGCTATGCGATTTTTAACAGCCGATTATTTATACCCACTTTACAGAATGCCAATAAAGGAAGGGATCTTGCAGGTTTCTGATAAAGGAAAAGTAGTTGCAATCTTTGAAAAAAGAGCAGAGGTCCCTAAAGAAGAGTTAGAAATTTTTAATGGCATTTTATGTCCTGGTTTTGTGAATGCCCATTGTCATTTGGAGTTAAGCCATCTTTTAGGAGTAGTAAAAAAAGGAAAAGGTTTTTTGAATTTTATTGGAGCTATTCAGCAAAGAAATAATTTTACAAAAGATAAAATCTTAGAGAAAATTGAAAAGGCAGAAAGGCAAATGATAAAAAATGGAATTGTAGCAGTTGGGGATATTTGTAATACAGATGACACGATTTCTCAAAAACAAAAAGGAAATTTGCAATACTATAATTTCATTGAAATTTTTGGAGTTCAAAAAAAGAATATTCAGAAAACTATAAAAGATGGGAAGCTATTGAGAAAGCAGTTTAGAAAAAATGGCTTTAAAACTACTCTTGTCCCTCACGCACCATATTCTGTGCCTCCAAAATTAATGAGAGAAATAGCAGGTAATTTTGATAAAAAGGATTTGACTTTAACAATTCATAATCAGGAAATAAAAGAAGAAAATATACTTTTTGAGCAAAAATCAGGTGCTCTTTTTGATTGGTTACAAAAAACAGACGCAACTTCTGAAATTTGGGAGAAAAGAAATAAATCAACTGATATTTTAAAAGAATTAGGAAGTAATAAAACTTTATTAGTGCATAATACTTTTACTAAAGAGGAAGATTTAACAGATCACTATTATTGTACTTGCCCCAAGGCAAATTTATATATTGAAAAGACTTTGCCGGACTATTCTATTCTTGATGCGGATAATCTTTGTGTAGGGACGGACAGTTTAGCTTCTAATAACTCGCTTTCTATTCTAGAGGAATTACAAATTATAAAAGAAAACTCTAATTTTGACCTTAATACTCTTTTAAAAATTGCCTCCAAAAATGGAGCAGAAGCATTGGGATTTGAAAAATTGGGCAGCTTTGAAAAAGGAAAAACTCCAGGTGTGAACTTGATTTCTGACCTAAAGAAAGTTAAAGTGATTGTGTGAATATTTCAGCAATCTTCAAATCTTTCTCAGTTGTAATTTTTAAGTTTCTTTCTTCTCCTTGTATTGTTGTAATTTTTCCTCCATTATTTTCCAAAACGGAAGCGTCATCTGTAAAAAAGAGAGAAAAGTTTTGTTTGTAGGCAGCCTTAATGGTGCTAGCAAAAAAGCATTGTGGGGTTTGTACTTTATACAAATTACTTCTGCTTACTATTTTTGTTTTCCCTCCCTCCATTTTTCGTAAAGAATCTTTTACCGGAACAATTGGAACCACTCCAATTCCCTTTTTTGTGGCAGCAATTAGTTTATTGGTTAAGTTTTTGGAAATAAGTGGCCGTACTCCATCATGAATAGCGACAAGACTTCCTTCCTCTACTTTTCTTAACCCATTTTTAACCGAACCAAAACGGTTAATTCCTCCAGCAACGATTATATGTTTTAGCGCGAAATTATATTTTTTACAAAGCATCTTCCAATTTTCAATTTGAGATTGTGGAAGCACCAGAATTCTTTTATCAAAATCAGCAAAAGCATTTAAGGTGTGTGTTAAAATAGGTAGCCCATTTAATAGTAAAAATTGCTTTGGAATATCCGTATTCATGCGCTCTCCTTTTCCTCCAGCTACTATTAAAGCAATTTTTTTCATTTTAAAGAATCAGCATAGCATCTCCATAAGTATAGAAATTATACTTTTTCTTAATAGCTTCTTTATAAGCTTTCATTGCAAAATCATGTCCAGCAAAAGCACTTATTTGCATAAGGAGAGTAGACTTTGGTAAATGAAAGTTTGTTAGCATACAAGTTTGGATTTTGAAATCGTAAGGAGGGAAAATGAATTTATTGGTCCACCCATCAAAAGGAACAACTCTATTTTTGGTAGTAACCGAACTTTCAATTGTTCTAACAGAAGTAGTTCCAACAGCACAAATTTGCTTTCCTTTATCAATCCCTTTATTAATAATATTTGCGGCACCTTCTGTAATATTTATCTCCTCCGAATCCATTTTATGCTTGGAAAGATCTTCCACCTCCACGTCTCTAAAAGTCCCCAACCCAACATGAAGTGTAATTTCTGCAAAATCAATTCCTTTTATTTCCAATCGCTTCATCAATTCTCGGCTAAAATGTAACCCGGCAGTTGGCGCTGCAATTGCCCCACTATGTTTGGCATAAATGGTTTGATACCTTTCATCATCTTCTTCAGTTGGTGATCGGTTGATGTATTTTGGGAGTGGTGTTTCTCCTAATCTTGTTAAGGTTTCTTTAAACTCATCATAAGAGCCATCAAATAAAAATCTTAGTGTTCTTCCTCTTGAAGTTGTATTGTCTATTACCTCTGCAATTAACTCATCTTCTTCTCCAAAATATAGCTTGTTCCCAATTCTTATTTTCCTTGCTGGATCAACCAACACATCAAAAAGTCGGCTGTCTTTATTCAGTTCTCTTAGTAGAAATACCTCAATTCTAGCACCTGTTTTTTCTTTATTTCCGAAAAGCCGGGCAGGAAAAACTTTGGTATTGTTTAAAATAATCACATCTCCCTTATCAAAATAATTGATAATATCTTTGAATTTTTTGTGCTCAATTGTCTCTGTTTTTCTGTTCAGTACCATCAGTTTTGATTCATCTCTATTTTTTGCAGGAGTTTTAGCTTTTCTCACTTCCGGCAGGGTAAAAACAAAGTGCGAAAGCTTATATTTCATTATTTGTGATTTCAAAGTCATAAGGTCAATTTTTTAAAGCGCGAATATACTATATTCAGAGGCAGAAATCAAGAGTTATAGCAGTTTGATTTTTTCTTCTACTTCATTAAGGGAAAGAGCATCTTTTAAGTTGTATTCTCCAATTTTTGTTCTACACAGTTTTGATAAGTAAGCTCCACTATTTAAAGCTCTGCCAAAATCATTTGCAATGGAACGGATATAAGTACCTTTTCCACAAGAAATTTTAAAACTAACTTCTGGAAAATTAATATCGGTAATTTCAAAAGAATGCACCATAACTTTTCGCTCTTTTATTTCTACTTCTTCATTTTTCCTAGCAAAATCGTACAGTCGTTTGCCATCCTTTTTTAGTGCTGAAAAAATAGGCGGAATTTGCTTTATTTCTCCAACAAACTGCTTGGCAGTTTCCTCTAGTAATTGCTTTGTAATATGAGCCGTATCAAAAGTATGACTAGCCTCAGTTTCCCTATCAAAAGACGGAGTTGTAGCTCCCAAAGTAAATTGGCCAGTATAGGTTTTTTCTTGCCCCTGAATTTTTTCGATTCGCTTTGTAAATTTTCCTGTACAGACAATTAAAAGCCCTGTAGCAAAAGGGTCCAAAGTGCCAGAATGCCCCACTTTTATTTTTTTTATTTGCAACTTCTTTTTTATTAGATTTCGTATTTTTTTTACTACATCAAATGAAGTCCATTCGAGAGGTTTGTCTATTAAAAGCAGAGTGCCAGAAACAAAATTGCTACTTTTATCTATTTTGCTTGGCGTAATTACTGACAAGGGAATTGATGATTTGTAAAAAGAATAATAATAATAATTCCTAACAAAAAACAGTAGTATGCAAAGTATTTCAACTGACTATTTTTCACGAGTTTTATCATCCATTTGCAAGCAAAAAGCCCAGTGAAAAAAGCAAATCCAAATCCAATTAAAAGGGGCAAGAAGTTAGCGTTAGTTGTAGAAACTTCTCCTGAAAGAATATCTTCTGCCATTTTTCCAAAAATTAAAGGGACTACCATCAAGAAAGAAAAACGAGCAGATTTTTCTTTATCAATTCCTAAAAGTACAGCAGTGGAAATAGTAGCACCAGAACGAGAAATTCCTGGTAATATCGCTATTGCTTGTGAAATCCCAATCAAGATAGCATCTTTTACTCCTACATTTTTTCCTGAAATTTTTGCTTTGTCTGCTAAAAAAAGAAGCGCCCCAGTTAAAAGCAACATACTTCCAACCAAAATTAACTGGCTGCCAAAAAGAGTTTCAATTTCGTTTTCAAAAGATAAGCCAATACAGATTGCAGGAATCATGGAAAGTACAATTTTTACAGAAAACCAAAAACTCTCATTATTTTTAAATTGAAAAAGCCCAGAAAAAATTTCCGCAATATCTTTTCGAAAAATAAAAATGGTGGAAAGGGCAGTAGCAAAATGTAAAACCACTGTCATAAGCATACTTTCTTTGGATAGAATTTCAGAAGGAAAAATACATTTTGCAATTTCCAAATGTCCGCTACTACTTACGGGTAAAAACTCAGTTAATCCTTGAATAATTCCAAGAATAATAGCCCTTAAAATTTCCATTTATTACTTTTGTTTTGGGCTGTGTATTATCGCAAAAACCTCAACAATAAAGCCAGCAGCAATTAGAATTGGCGCAAGAGTTAATCTTTGCCAATCGAATATTTTATCGCTAAAAACAGTTGGATCATCGGAGCCACCCCCAATCATTAGCAAAAGCCCACCCCCAATAAGGGCAATCCCCACAAGCAGTAATATGTAGTTCTGTTTTTTAAATGCAAAGTCCAAATTATTTTTTTCTTTCATAATTATAAATAAATTTCACTTTCTTTTATTCTAAGGTATTTCCTTAGCGCAAAGAAAGTAGAGAGCCAAGTAAATAAAATTCCAGCTACAAATATACTAGCAAAAATAATACCCATACTTTTTAAATTCTGAATATTTAGAAAATCGGGCATATCGCTCTGCAAAAGCTGAAAAACAGCAAGTAACATACAAATTGCAACAAGCGAACTATACACTCCATTGTAAATGCTCTCAGATAAAAACGGGCCTTTTATGAATTTATTGGTCGCTCCAACCAATTTCATAGTGCGAATTAAAAACCGTTTAGAATAAACAGAAAGACGGATGGTATTATTGATAAGTGTAAAGGAAATGATAAAAAGCAAAAAGCAAAATGAAACCAGAAAAACACTCATTTTTTGTACATTTTCGCTTATTTTTTCTACCAAATCTTTTTGGTAAAACACCTCATGAATTAAGTCATTTTTTGTTAGTTCTTCCTGCAAAACAAGCAAGCTATCAGGATTGGCATAAGTTGCTTTTAGTTTTATATCGATAGATTCCAATAGAGGATTATAGCCCAAAAAAGAAATAAAATCTTCTCCCAGCTGTTCTTTAAGTTCAGTGGCGGCATCTTCTTTACTCACCCAATTAGTTTCCAAAGAATATGCTTTTGAATCAATTAATTTCTGTAATTGCATAATATCTACATCTTTCATCCCTTCTTTTATCATCACCGAAAAACCAATATTTTGTTTTACATGATTGGAAAGCCGAGTAGCATTAAGTAGTAAAAATCCTAAAATCCCTAGAACAAAAAGCACCAATGACATGCTTATTACTATGGACATGGAAGAGGATTTTATTTTATTCTTTAATGACATAGATTTTAAATTATTAATATCAAATGCCAAAAATAAAAAAATACATTCAGTATTTCTTTAACTTTGCCACAACTTAAAAAATTTAAATGGATTATAATTTTTTGGAGATAGAGAAAAAGTGGCAACATTATTGGAGAAAAAATGAAACATATAAGGTTTTTGAGGATTCTTCAAAAGAAAAGTATTATGTTTTGGATATGTTCCCTTATCCTTCTGGGGCAGGGCTACATGTTGGTCATCCTCTTGGGTATATCGCTTCTGATATTTTTTCCAGATATAAAAGGTTAAAAGGATTTAATGTATTGCATCCAATGGGATTTGATTCTTTTGGTTTACCAACAGAACAATATGCAATACAAACCGGGACTCATCCTGCAGTTGCTACCAAAGCCAATACAGATAGATACAGAAAACAATTAGACCAAATCGGTTTTTCGTTTGACTGGAGTAGAGAGGTTCAAACTTCTAATTCAAATTATTATAAATGGACACAGTGGATTTTTAAGCAATTCTTTAACTCATATTATTGTAA
>CAWVYN010000003.1:0-14656 GCA_963934425.1 uncultured Flavobacteriales bacterium
ATGGATTTGGATAAAAATTAGATATTTTTTCTGATAAATACTTGTCCTCAATTGCGGTAGTTGTAGCATTAAAAGTTACTATAAAGCATGTCTCGTCTGTAGGGTTAGCTTCATCATAAAAACAATATTCTATTTCGCCAGTACTAGCATAGCCAAATGCATCAAAATAGCCAGCATGTGCTGGTAAATCAGGATATACTACAAATTGACCAGAAGTAAGTGTTGCTAGTTGCAATGAAGTATCTGTCCCTGACCCATAACAAACGCCTCCCCAGCAAAATGAAAACTCAGCCGGAATAGGATTACTAATTCCAGTATTACTAATTGGATTTATTCTGCAACGTACATCTATTGTTTTATTAGAGATATTAGCGACCGTGAGCCATGATTTTAACTGTAAATTAGGATCTCCTGTAATTAAAGTATCACCTGTAACTACAAGGCTTTGTGCAGATATCGAAAGCGCAAAAGCAGATAGAAGTAAAAATGTTAGAATTTGTTTCATATTACACAATTTTAAACAAATATACAGATTATTACTCATAATTCATGCCTTTTTAAACACATCTTTATGATTGAAGCATATAAGAAAGCTTTTAAAACCCCTAATTTTAGAAAAACTCAATATTTCGTACTATATTTGTGCACTTATATTAACCTTAAAAGAATTTATCATGAAACAAATCTTATTAATAGTTCTAGTCGCATGCCTATCTATAAGTAGCTCATTTGCACAATTACCTGATGGTAGTTTAGCTCCAGATTGGACATTAACTGATCTCAATGGAACTACACACAATATGTACAGCTACTTGGATAGTGGATATACTGTATTTATTGACTTTTCTGCTGTTTGGTGTGGTCCTTGTTGGAGTTATCATATCTCTGGTGCTTTAGAAAATTTATATATAGATCATGGCCCTGCTGGTTATCCTAATGTTAGTCCAACCACCACTGATGATGTAATGGTTTTCTTTATTGAGGGGGATGGGAATACGGTTGCTAATTTAGGAGGAAGTGGTGGAGGAACACAAGGTGATTGGATCACTGGAACACCATACCCAATCATTTGTACTGATGGATCAGCGAACAATGATGCTGTATCCAGTGCTTATTCTATAGGCTACTGGCCAACAATTTATAGAATCTGCCCTGACAGAGTACTTATAGAATCCGGGCAAAGCTCAAATCCATACAGTTTTGTAAGTTCATGTCCGCCTCCTACTACAAATATAAATGATGTAAAAGCAATGGCTTATGAGGGGGTAACTGAAACTTGCTTAGGGAGCTTAACACCTGAAATTAAAGTGCAAAATTATGGATTAACTACACTTACTTCTTTTGATATTGAAGTATTAGTAAATGGCGTACAGAATTCTGTTACGCCATGGATAGGTAATCTTACTACCTATCAACTTACTAATATTACACTTCCTACTATTAATGGAATTACTGGAACTAGTCAAATTGAAATCAAAACTACAAATCCAAATGGTGGTATTGATGATGATTTATCAAACAATGATGTTAGCTTTACAGCTAATTTAGCTTATCAATCTGCACATGTAGATGTAACTGTTGCTATTACTACTGATCAGTATGGTTCAGAAACTACTTGGGATATAAAAACAAGTTCAGGGCTTCCAATTGCTGCAGGTGGCCCGTATGCAGATGGATCTGTTTCAGTTCAAACTCCTATCACAACAACTCTTTCAGAAGATGAGTGTTATACATTTACTATTTATGATTCTTATGGAGATGGTATTTGTTGCTCTTATGGAAATGGTGGTTATACCGTAACAGATGGAAATAGTTACACATTAGCTTCTGGTGGTTATACAACGGCGTCATTTAGTAATGAAGAATCATCTCAATTTAGAACTGGGGTGTCAAGCCCAAGTTCAGTTGAAGAAAATAATATTATTGAAACAATCTCTATTTATCCTAATCCAGTAAATGATATTGCTACGCTTTCTTTCGCTACTACTGAAAAAAGCAAAACTGCAATAAGCATTACTAACATCTTAGGTGAGATTGTATATAGTAATAAGATCGGAAAGATTCCCTCTGGTCAGCACATTATGCCTATTTCTACTTCTGGAATTATGGAAGGAATGTATTTTGTAAACCTGATAACAAATAATAAAATAATCACTAAAAAGATTACAATTGTTAGATAATCATTAATTGGTTAATACAATAAAAAGCCAGCATATGCTGGCTTTTTTATTGGTTTAAAATCCATTTAGATGAGATAAATAATTAATTTAGCAACCCATTAAAAATAAAAAAATGAGAAACCAAATTTTAATTTTTTTAGCAGTACTTCTTACTGCCACTTCTAGCTTCTCGCAAGAGAACAGAAGTTTACCAAATGTAAAAGTAAAAACCTTAACAGGAGATGCTTTCAATATATCAGAGATAGATAATGATAGCAAACCAATGGTAATCTCTTTTTGGGCAACTTGGTGCAAGCCATGTAAAAAAGAGCTGAATAACATATCAGAAATATATTCCGATTGGCAAGAAGAAACTGGAGTAAAATTAATAGCTGTTTCTATTGATGATACAAGGTCAATGTCAAAAGTGGCGCCTTATATTAACTCATCTGACTGGGAATACGAAGTTTACTTAGATCCGAATAAAGACCTTTGTCGTTCGCTTGGCGTATCTACCGTTCCTCATACCTTTTTGCTAAATGGAAAAAAAGAAATAGTATGGCAACATAGAGGATATGTAGAAGGAGATGAGGAGGAGTTGTATAATAAAATTATAGAGCTAGCAAAATAAGACTATGAAAAAAATAATTGCTATTCTTTTTGTACTACCTTTCTTTGGCTTAGCCCAAAACAGTAGTGGAGAGATTCATGGTGATTTTAATCTCAATTTGCAAACTTACAATGAAGATAAAAGTATCGGTGCACTTGCTGCTGATGAGGTGCTGCTGAACAATGCTTACTTTAATCTACTTTATACAAAAGATAGATTTACAGTGGGAGTTCGCTATGAGAGCTACTTAAATGCTCTAAAAGATTTTGACCCAAGATATAATGGAAATGGAATTCCTTACCGATTTGCACAATACAATAATGATGGCTTAGAAATTACTGCTGGTAGTTTTTATGAGCAATTTGGAAGCGGTTTAATCCTTAGAAGTTATGAGGAAAAAACATTAGGAATTGATAATGCGATGGATGGGATAAGGTTACGTTATAGCCCAATTTCAGGAGTATATCTCAAAACTTTTATAGGCAGGGAAAGGAATTTTTTTGAATACAGCAATGGGATAGTTAGAGGGGTGGATGGAGAGGTAAATATCAATGATATTTTGAAACTAACTACAAAAACAAAAGCCCTTTTAGGAGGATCTGTAGTTAGTCGATTTCAAAATGCTACCAACCCTAACTTTAATCTCCCTGAGAATGTAGCTGCTTTTGCAGGCAGAATAAATGTTCTCAGTGGTGGACTCAATTGGTATAGTGAATATGCTTACAAAATAAATGACCCCATTGGCAGTTTGATCGAGAACAATTATGCAAGTGGGAATGCTATCACCTCAAATCTTACTTATTCTCAAAAAGGAATTGGTGTTTCATTAGAGTTACATAGAGTAGACAATATGGTTTTTAGAGCTGATCGTGCTGCAGTTGGAAAAGATTTGTTGTTGAATTATATTCCCGCGATTTCCAAACAACATGCTTATACTTTGGTGTCTTTGTACCCTTATGCTACACAGCCAAATGGGGAGGCAGGTTTTCAAATTGATTTGTTTTATAAATTGGGAAAAGGAAATGGGATAGGCGGAAAATACGGCACTAAAATTGATGTTAACTTTTCTAGAATTAATGCTTTAAATGGCGGGCCTTCTTATTTGAGTGATGATATAAATCATGAGCCAATGCTAATTAGTTTGAAAGGAGAAGAGTTATATTACCAAGATTTTAATGTGGAGATTACAAGAAAAATAAACAGAAAAGTAACGATAGCAGCAGTATTGGCTAAACAATCCTATAATAAAGATGTGGTGCAACAACAAACAGGCTATGGAATAATTGAATCCAATATTGCTATTTTGGATCTTACCTATAAAATAAAAAAAGGACACGCCTTTAGGGTAGAATTGCAAGAACTAAAAACAGAACAAGATGATGGCGACTGGAGTATGGGGCTGGCGGAATATACCATTTCTCCACATTGGTTTTTTACCATACAAGATATGTATAATTGGGGTAATAAAAATGTAGAAAAACAGCTACATTATATAAATTTAACTGCTGGTTTTATAAAAGGGGCTAACCGTTTTGAGATTGGATATGGAAAGAAAAGAGAAGGTATTTTTTGTGTAGGAGGAGTTTGCAAAACTGTTCCTTCTTCTAACGGAATAACCCTAAGTATTTCTAGTAGTTTCTAAAAAAGTAAAAATGAAAAATTTATTACTTCTTTTAATAATTGTCTCTTTCTTTGGGGCGTGTGATGTTGTGGAAGAGCCTTTTACAACAGGTGATGGAACGCCAATTGACACTACAAGCCCTACTGCTTTTATCAAAAAAATTTTAATGGAAGATTATTCTGGGCACACTTGTTCTAATTGTCCAAATGCGGCCAGGGAATTAGATGCACTTATTAATATTTATGGCAAAAAGATTGTCCCTATTACAATTCATGTAGGTAAAACTTACGCAAGGCCATATCATATAAGTCAATCCCCAAAATACCAATATGATTTCAGAACCGAAACCGGAGAAAGTTGGAATGATTTTTTTCAGATAACAAATCTAGGGCTGCCAAAAGGAATGATAAATAGAGTGGGTTATCCAAGTTCAGCCCATGGTGTAGAGGTAACTAATTGGAATACTATTGTGCAAACTATTATAGATGAAGAACCTGATTTTGGAATTACTATTTCTCCAAATATCAATTCAAATGCTGGAAATATTGACATCAACATAGAAGTACTCAATGATATTCAAGGCGATTTTAACCTTCTTGTATGCCTTACAGAAGACAGTGTCATTAATTGGCAGAAAGATGTGGAAGCTTCCCCTAATGTAGATGTAGAGTTTTATGTGCATAAGCATATATTAAGAAACTCCATTAATTCACCTTGGGGAGAATCTCTGCAAACTAACAGTCTTTATAATGAAGAACAAGAAATTAACAAAACATACAGCATTAATTTAGATAACTTGGAACAGTATAATATTGATTATTCAGAAAATACTGTTGAATTAGGAAATGGAAATGCTGGAGGGTGGACAAAAGAAAATATGTATATTGTTGCTTTTATTTATGACAATACTACTTTTGAAATTCAACAAGTAGAAGAAGTACATTTAATAACGCCATAAAAATATTTATGATGAGAAAAAAAATACTTATATTTTTTGCAATTAGCTGTTTTGGATTTTATTCAGTGGCTCAAACTCCTATAGCTGCTGAAATGACTGATGGAAAATCACTTATTGAGGCTTATGTTTCCCCTTTAGGAAATGGTTTGGGAGCTGCCCTAAACAATGGATGGTACAATACCGCAAAAACCCATCACTTAGGTGGTTTTGATGTCACTATTACAGCCAACCTTGTACTTGTTCCTGCAGATGCAAAAATATTTAACATTACCGGATCTAATGATGGTACTTTTAAGGGGGGGAATACTGCTACAATTTTAGGAAGTATAAATGGTGGTGAACAAGCTAACTCTACTTATGGGTCTATACCGATGCCTGGGGGCTTAAATATTCCTCTACTGCCTGTTCCTATATTGCAAGCAGGAGTTGGGCTAATAAAAAACACAGAAATAAATGTCCGTTTTATGCCTGAAATTGAAATGAAAGGAGTTGGTACTAACTTATTTGGAGTTGGAGTGAAACATGATATTTTACAATGGTTTCCTATTGTCGATAAAATGCCTGTTGATATGTCAATTCAAGCTGGCTACACCAAACTTTCTTCCACGTTTGAAATGAATGACCCTTCTAATACGATTGCTCCTCCTCAAGCAAACATGGATATTACTGCAACAACTATAAATTTATTGGTTTCCAAAAAAATATTAATGTTTACTCCTTATTTTGGTGTTGGGTACAATTCTACTAAAACTACTTTTAATGTAGATGGGGAATATGATATTGCAGGATACAAAATAGGGGCCAAAGATTTAACTGACATTGAGTTTGAAAGCAATAATACGCTAAGGGCAAATCTTGGCTTTCGTTTTCAAATAGCAGTTTTGGCTTTGCAAGCCAATTATACTTTCTCTGAGTATTCTGTTGCAACTCTTGGGATAGGGATTAGTGTCCGATAAAATGACTGTACATAAAATTCTCGCCTTACTTTTCTTTTGTGGAATTCTAACTTATAATACTAATGCTCAAAGTTTTGGCGGTGGAATTATTGCGGGAGCAAGTACAAGTCAAGTAGCTGGAGATTTGTTAGGTGGATTTAACAAAATTGGAATTCTGGCAGGCGCTTATACCAACTTAAAAGTAAAAGAGATATTGAGTTTTCAATTTGAAATTAGCTACATTACAAAGGGAAGTAGAAACCCTAATATGTACGAATCTAATCATCCTAACTATGAAAAAATTGAAATTACCCTCTCCTATATTGAGATGCCTCTTACCATTAATTTACAGCAAAAAGAAAATTTAGGGGTTGAATTTGGAATAATCCCTGCTTTTAATATAAGTGCTACTTTGAATAGTGCTGAAGCAAAAAATATCTCGGTTCCTAATCCGCAATACAAAAAATATGACTTAGGTGTATGTGCCGGAATTAATTACCATATAACTGATAACATAATCCTGAATACAAGAATCAGCAACTCCATTATTCCAATTCGTCCTCATACTTCTGGTGCTACTAATGGGTGGAATAGAGGGCAATATAATACTGTGCTTTCTTTTGCTATTCATTATAAAATAAGATGATTAAAAAACATAAAATAGTAGTTGCAATAAGTGGTGCTAGTGGTGCTCTTTATGCAAAAGTTTTGTTTGATAAGTTAATTCAAGTGAAAAAACAGATTGAAGAAGTCAGTATATTGATGAGTGAAAATGCAAAATTTGTTTGGCAAACGGAATTAGATAATAAAGATTTTGAAAATTTACCTTTTTCCTTTTATGAAAAACAAGATTTCACTGCCCCATTTGCATCTGGCTCTGCAAATTTTGGAACAATGATAATTTGTCCTTGTTCAATGGGGACAATGGGGAGAATAGCTTCAGGAATTTCTAATGATTTGACCACAAGAGCGGCAGATGTAATTTTGAAAGAGAGGAGAAAACTTATTTTAGTTGCTAGGGAAACCCCTTATAGTTTAATTCATATAAATAATATGAAAGCCATCACAGAAGCGGGAGGTGTTATTTGCCCTGCAACTCCTTCATTTTATAGCAAACCGAAAAATTTTGAAGAACTTGTCTCCACAGTTATTGATAGGGTATTAACACTCTCTGGTTTACAAAATGATGCATATAGTTGGGGAGAAGAGCAATAAATTTCTTAACTTCGTGTTATTGTATAGATAAAAATAAATTATGTTAGAATTCAGTAAAAAAGTACTCAATAAAGTTAGTTTCGATAAAACCCTTTTTAGAAAAGAACTACAAAAAAGTCTAAGATGGCTCAGTAAAAGAGAAATGACTCATTTAAAAATTTGGGCACTTGCTACTTTTAGTCAATACAAAGGAATTATTTTGGAGGTGTTTGATCAGATTTCTTAACAAATTCTATATTTCTTTTTAATCCTTTAAAACCAGTTCTTTTCACTGCAGATCCCTCAAAAATTTCATCAAATTTCTCTTGAGATAAATTTTCCCAATCTTCTTTTTTAAGCTCTAATAACTCTTTTTTTGGTATAAAATCAGGCTCATTATGGGAAGTTGAAAATTTATTCCAGGGGCAAACTATCTGACAAATATCACATCCAAATATCCAATTTTCAAATTTTCCTTTTACATTCTTTGGAATAGCATCTTTCAGCTCAATAGTAAAATATGAAATACATTTACTTCCATCTACAACATAAGGCTCAGTGATGGCGTCAGTTGGGCAGGCATCAATACATTTTGTACATGTTCCACAATAATCTTTTATGGGGACATCATAACTAAGAGGGATATCGACAATCAATTCTGCTAAGAAAAAATAGGAGCCTTGACTTCTAGAGATTAAATTGCTGTGCTTCCCTATCCAACCAATACCACTCTTCTCTGCCCAACTTTTTTCCATTACTGGAGCGGAATCTACAAAATAACGACCATTTACATCTCCTATTTCTTCTTGCAAAAAATTAAAAAGTAATTTTAATTTTTGCTTAACTACTTTGTGATAATCTCTTCCAAAAGAATACATTGAGATTTTAGGGGCATTTTTATCTTCTTGTTGCTCAGCGGAATAATAATTAAAGGCCAATGAAATTACTGACTTTGCACCATCGACCAATAATCTTGGGTCGAGCCTTTTGTCAAAATGATTTTCCATATAGCTCATCTCCCCATGATAATCTTTGGCAAGCCATTTTTCTAATTGTAACGCTTCTTTATGTAAAAAATCTGCTTTGGAGACTTTGCAATAAGTAAAACCTAATTCTTTTGCTTTTTCTTTGAGTAAAAAAGTATGGTTTGGAGAAGACATTTTTAATCAAACAAATCTGATTGCTTTGTCGGACCTGTTTTACCTAAGTGCTTGAAGGATTTTTCAGTCGCTTGCCTACCTCTTGGTGTACGCATCAAATATCCTTCCTGAATTAAAAAAGGCTCATATACCTCTTCAATAGTGCCAACTTGCTCTCCAACAGCGGTAGCAATGGTGCTTATTCCAACAGGTCCTCCATCAAACTTATCAATGATGGCCGAAAGGATTCTATTGTCCATCTCATCTAATCCATTTGCATCTACATTTAGTGCTTTCAATGACGAGTTAGTAATCTCTAAATTGACACTTCCATCTCCTTTTATTTGTGCAAAATCACGGATTCTTCTGAGTATTGCATTTGCTATTCTTGGCGTTCCCCTACTTCTTTTGGCAATTTCATTGGCAGCATCTTTCGTAATGCCAACATCTAAAATGGAAGCAGAACGATTCACAATTCCTGATAATAAGTCAGATGGATAATACGATAGGCGAGAGTTGATTCCAAATCTTGCTCTAAGTGGTGATGTAAGTAGTCCTGAACGAGTAGTAGCACCAATAAGGGTAAAAGGATTTATTTGCAATTGTACCGAACGCGCATTCGGACCAGATTCAATCATAATATCAATTTGGAAATCTTCCATTGCAGAATACAGATACTCCTCAATGATTGGATTCAATCTGTGGATTTCATCAATAAAAAGTACATCTCTTTCTTCTAAATTAGTTAGAAGTCCAGCCAAATCTCCTGGTTTATCCAATACCGGACCAGAGGTAGTTTTAATATTTACACCTAATTCATTAGCTATAATATAGGCTAAAGTAGTTTTGCCAAGCCCTGGAGGGCCATGCAAAAGCGTATGATCAAGTGCATCATTTCTCTCACTTGCTGCTTGAATAAATATTTTCAGGTTTTCTACAATTTGTTCTTGTCCAAAAAAATCATCAAATTGTTTTGGTCGCAAAACTTGCTCAAATACAATTTCTTCTTCTGAAAGATTTTCAATATTGGAATCTAATTTTTCATTCATTATAAAAGCAAATGTACTAAAAGTAAAGCAAGAAAAAAATGCCCTTGCGGGCATTCTGTTTTTAGTGTTCTTCCTCTCCTTCTTTCAATGGTTCTGTTTGCGGAACAAAATCTTCATCCGCACCAGGTTTGGAATAATCATAAGGCCATCTATGTACTGATGGGATTTCACCAGGCCAGTTGCCATGGATTCGCTCAATAGGAGTGGTCCACTCTAAAGTGTTAGATCGCCATGGATTTTGTTTTGCTCTAGTTCCTTTAAAAATACTGTAAAAGAAATTAAAAAGAAAAACAAATTGAAAAGCAGCTCCGGTCAAAGCAAACACAGTGATGACGCTATTAATATCAGTAAGTCCATCAAACATTGGAAAAGCACTATTGGTGTAATATCTTCTTGGCAAGCCAGCCAAGCCTAAAAAGTGCATTGGAAAAAATACTCCATAGGCAGAAATAAATGTCCCCCAAAAATGAATGTATCCAAAGTTTTTATTCATCATCCTACCATACATCTTAGGAAACCAATGATACACTCCAGAAAACATTCCAAAAATTGCAGAAAGCCCCATTACAATATGGAAATGTCCCACCACAAAATAAGTATCGTGCACATTAATATCTAATGCCGAATCCCCTAATATAAGTCCCGTTAACCCTCCTGTAATAAAAGTTGAAACTAAAGCGATTGCAAATAGCATTGCAGGTGTAAACTGAATATTTCCTTTCCAAAGAGTAGCTAAATAGTTAAATACTTTAATTGCTGATGGTATTGCAATAAGCAAAGTTGTAAATGTAAAAACAGAACCTAAAAATGGGTTCATACCGGTCATAAACATATGGTGTCCCCAAACGATAAATGATAAAAATGCAATTGCTAACAATGCGCCAACCATGGCTTTATATCCAAAAATTGGCTTTCTTGAGTTTATGGCAATTACTTCTGATACAATGCCCAAAGCAGGTAATAAAATTATATACACTTCCGGATGACCTAAGAACCAAAAAAGGTGTTCAAATAAAATAGGAGATCCTCCTACATTATGTAAAACTTCCCCATTTATTATAATATCGGATAAAAAGAATGATGTACCGAAACTTCTGTCCATAATTAACAATAAAGCAGCCGATAATAATACAGGAAAAGATAACACCACCAAAATAGCGGTGAGTAAAATTGCCCAAATGGTAAGTGGTAGCCTTTGCATACTCATCCCTTTAGTTCTTAAATTGATAATGGTAACAACATAATTTAAACTGCCAAGTAGACCGCCAACAATAAAAAATGCAATACTAATAAGCCATAATGTCATTCCTGTTCCAGATCCAGGAATAGATTGAGGCAAAGCCGATAGTGGCGGATAAATAGTCCAACCAGCTGAGGCAGGACCCGTTTCCACAAATAAAGACCACAGCAACACAATGGTTGCTAAAAAGAAGAACCAATAGGAAAGCATATTTAAAAACCCGGAAGCCATATCTCTTGCCCCAATTTGAAGTGGGATAAGGAGATTAGCAAAAGTGCCTGACAGGCCTGCGGTTAGCACCCAAAATACCAGAATCGTTCCGTGCATTGTGACCAATGCTAAATACATACTTGGATCTAATACTCCTCCTGGTGCCCATTTCCCAAGAAACATTTCTAATATTGCAAAAGATTGTCCAGGATTAGCTAATTGCAACCTAAAAAGAGCCGACATAATCATTCCAATAACTGCCATAAACATACCTGTAATAAGGAATTGCTTGGCAATCATCTTATGATCTTGCGAAAATATATATTTGGTTATAAATGTTTCTTGATGATGTCCGCTCATTTTGTACTTATTTTAAAGTTAAAGTATTTTTTAAAGTTTTTTGTTGGTCTAGCCAAATATCATGTTCCTCCTTAGTTTCTACAACAAATTTCATTTGCATATTGTAATGTGCTACCCCGCAAATTTTGTTACATAATAAGATATAATCAAAATCTTCTCCTTCTGTTTCTCTCATTTCTGCAGTAGTTTTGGTTGGGGTAAAAGCAAATTGAGTAGTCATTCCTGGAACACAATTCATTTGCACACGAAAATGAGGCAAGTATGCCGAATGGATAACATCTTGAGATCTAAATTTTAGTAAAACGGGTTCATCTTTTATTAAGTGAACTTCTCTAACTACAATGTCATCTTGGGCATTTTCATCACTTAAATCTACACCTAATTGATTTCGGCCTTGTACTAATTTGTAATTAGCTTCTCCCAGCTGATTATCAACGCCTGAATATCTTGCAGTCCAATCGAATTGCTTGGAATATACTTCTATAACTTTTGACTGAGAGATATCTGGATTCATTGCTTTGTTCCAAGTCTGTAGTCCGTAAACAATAACACCAGACAATATTATTGTTGGAACAATTGTCCATATAATCTCCAATTTATTGTTATGCGAATAAAAATAGGCAGTGTTGGTTTTTTTACCCCTGTATTTAAAAGCATAGTAAAACAAAAGTGGAGTAAGAATAAAAAATACTACAAGAATCAAATTCATAGTAAAGCTCATCAATCCATCAATAATTTCTCCATGGACTGAACTAGCGCCTGGTAATAAAAAGTGATTCCAACTAATCATTTGCCAGATTACAAATCCTAAAAAAAGAAACATTATAAAAAGAGATAATTTGCCTTGTGTATTGTTATCCTCATCGGTAACTTCATTGACATCTGTATTATTGATTTCCGATAAAAGTTCTGAAACCCTTAATATTTGAACTAGTGTAGCGATTATTAGAAATACAACTATTGCAATTAGAATGTTTATCATTGTTTTATTTTTTTATCTGATTATATTTTATGTATGTAAGTGTTTACTTTCATCTAAAAAAGGATGATTTTTAACTTCCATTGGTACTTTCCCTAGTGTATTTAATGTAATATAAATCAATAAGCCAGCAAATCCTAATCCTATTCCAATTTCTATAAAGCCAATATGTCCGTGGGTATTTAAAGTCCCTGGTGTAACTAACAAATAGGAGTTAAGCCAATGACCGATTAGGATAAAAATACTTACAAAAATGAGTCTCCCCTTATGTCTTTTTGCATCTCTACTCATTAGCAATATAATGGGAAGCAGAAAATTAATTAGCATGCTAAACCAAAATAAGAATTTATAATTGTGTACTTCCAATCTGGCAGTATAATATGTTACTTCCTCAGGGATATTAGCATACCAAATTAGCATAAATTGGGAGAACCACATGTAAGTCCAAACTAGTGAGAAAGCAAAAATCCATTTTCCTAAATCGTGAATATGATTCTCATTTACATCCTGCAAATATCCTTGTTTTTGCACGTATAACGTAAAGAGTAAAATAGTAGTAAAACCAATTGCTGCCCATTCTGCAAATATATACCAGCCAAAAATCGTAGAGAACCAGTGCGTATCAATAGACATGATCCAGTCCCAAGAAGCGGTTGCAGAAGTTACTGCAAAAAATACCATAAACCATGCTGATGTCTTTACGCCTGAATTGTGGTAAGAAGTCCCTCCATTTGCATCTTCCAAGAGGGAAAGTTTTCTTAATTTTTTAGCAAAATAATTCCAAATTAAAAGGTAAATAATAGTTCTGATGATAAAGAAAGTCGCATTTAAATAAGGCTCTTTACCAGCAATTATTCTGTCGTAATGCTCACTTGCAGGATCCATAATTCCTTCATGTAGCCAATGATAAATATGATTCCAATGCATGATGCTCGCAAATATAATAAACAACATTATAATACTAAAAACTGGCAATGCTGCCATAATAGCTTCGGGCACTCTTTTAAGTACAATGGCCCAACCTGCTTCTGCTACATATTGCATGGCGACAAAAAATACTGCAAAAACGGATATTCCTAAATAGAAATAAGTATTGAAAAGTAATGCTGGCCAAGTGCCATGAGTATTTGTGATGAAACCAAAAATTAAGGCAATAAGCCCAATAGCCATAAGTGCCATTGAAAGATTTTTTGCTTTTTTATTTATTGTAAACATGCTAATTTTATTTTTTTAGTCTAAACTATAATGTTGTAGTTCTTCTTGCACATAAAGTACAATTTGCCATCTTTCTTCTTCTGTAATTTGGCTGGCATGAGATCCCATAGCATTAAGCCCAAAAGTAATGGCATGGAAAATATGTCCCGCTTTTAAATCACACATTGGCAGATTACATCTCCTAAGTAATTTGGAATCGTTATAATGTGGCACTGCTGAGTAAATTGCGTGTTTCATTGTTCCATCTCCTGCACCAGTAGCACCATGACAATGCTCACAAAACATACCGTATAATGCTTTCCCGTTCGTCAAATTTTCTTCTGTATTTTCCATAGGATTTACGGCCTGTTTTCCTGCTTTTAAATATCCTTCCAAACTCCCATCATAATTAAATAATGAAAGATGTCCTCTTGCAATTGTCCCTTCAACAGGCACTAAAGCATTCATTCCGTTTATATTGTTTTCTCCATAAGTTTCGTGTGATGGAGAGCGGTACATATTTGGCATGAATTCATAACCTGGATTTGAATCTCCTGAGCAAGAAGAAAGTAAAATAATTGTGGCAAAAAATCCGATTTTTAAAATAACTTTATTCATAATTTAAGCGTCTTTTTCATTTATTTCAATGGCTCCTGTTTTGGTCAGTATTTCCTTAATAGATGATGTGTCTCCATTCACATTTATAACCATTAAAAATTTATCATCAGTTGTTCTTACATCAGGGCTATCCGATTTACTGCCTGGAAATAAGTCACATCTTATCAAATAAGTAATTGACATCAAATGTGCTGCAAAAAGTACCGTGCATTCAAACAAAATAGGAATAAATGCTGGCATATTATGGTAGAAAGTCCAGTTTGGTTTTCCGCCAATATTCTGTGGCCAATCTACAATCATTATATAATAAATCATTAATGCTCCTAAACTCAATCCAAGACACCCGTAAATAAAAGCCATTATAGCCATTCTTGTTTCTTTAAGGTCTAA
>CAWVYN010000004.1:0-13911 GCA_963934425.1 uncultured Flavobacteriales bacterium
TAAAGACAAATCAACCATATTTAAAGCCAAGACTACCTTCATTTTTAAATCTATAATTTGAGTAATAAGAAAGATTGACCTTCTCAAATTTGTAGCATCGGCTACTACAACTGTTACTTCAGGATAATCTTTATCTTTTTTATTACAAATAACTAGCTGCGCAACTCTTTCGTCAATAGATTTTGGATACAGACTATAAGCCCCTGGAACATCTGTTATTTCTGCTGATAAGTTAGTGTCCAAATTACAACTCCCAGTTTTCTTCTCAACTGTAATACCTGGATAATTACCTACTTTTTGCCTAAGCCCAGTTAGCGCATTAAAAAGAGTAGATTTTCCAGAATTAGGATTTCCAGCAAGTACTACTTTTATTTTTGTAGAGTTCATCTTACAGCTTTTTTACAATTATTTGTTCGGCATCTTCTTTTCTTATACTTAGCATAAAGCCAGAAACTACAATAGCGATTGGATCATCAAAAGGAGCTTTTCTCTCAACTATAATCTTTTCTCCAGGAGTACAGCCCATTTCCAAAAGCTTTTGTGCTAATTCATCATTATCTATTGATTTAACAATATATTCTTCGCCAATAGCTATATCAGATAGTTTTTGCATTTGGCAAATCTAGTTATTTAGAATGACTCTAAAATAAGTAATTCAAAGAAATTTAAATGTTATGTTTGTGCTCTGTTTTGTCTGAGAAATTAGGACAATCGCATGAGTTGTTTTTGCTTAAAAAACAGGAAGTTATAAAAACAGAAAGCAATAAAAATAATAATATGAGTTTAGCTTTATTCATTATGAAACTTCAAAAATAAATAAAACCAGTAATAGTTTAGGTGCTTATTTCATAAATTATATATACTTTTATCTTCAATGTATACTATTTTTAAAAATATAGGACAGTATTTTCTAATGTTGCGTAGGGTTTTTAGCCTACCTGACAAACGAGGGGTTTTTTTAAAGCAAATTATATTAGAAATTGAAAAGATTGGTTTGAACTCCTTAGGAATTGTAATTGTTATTTCTCTTTTTGTTGGAGCAGTTGTTACTATTCAAACGGCTTTTAATCTTTTCAATCCTTTTTTGCCGAGATATCTAGTTGGTTTAGCAACAAGAGATTCCTTGATCTTGGAGTTCTCACCAACAATGCTTTGTCTTATTCTGGCTGGCAAAGTGGGTTCAAATGTAGCATCTGAGATTGGTAGTATGCGGGTAACAGAACAAATTGACGCCCTAGAAATGATGGGTGTAAATTCTGCTAATTTTTTAATACTCCCAAAAATTATTGCAGCTATGTTTTCCTTCCCTTTTTTGGTTATTATTAGTATGGGGGTAGGAATGTTTGGTGGTTGGCTTGGGAGTGCATCAGTAGACGTAACAACTTCTGATTTTGTTTATGGACTCAAATATGGTTTTATCCCTTTTTACATTACTTATGCCATTACAAAAACGATAGTTTTTGCTTTTATCATTACTTCTGTTTCTTCCTTTTATGGTTATTACACAAAGGGTGGTGCTTTGGAGGTTGGTATTGCAAGTACCAAGGCAGTGGTTTATAGCAGTGTGGTTGTGCTAATTTTTAACTTTATTCTTACTCAACTTTTATTGGCATGATATCTGTAAGAAATATAAACAAACATTTTGGTAAAAATCATGTTTTAACGGATGTTTCATTTGTATTTGAGCCAGGAAAAACGAATTTAATAATCGGAGAAAGTGGTTCAGGGAAAACAACCTTATTAAAGGTGATGATTGGTCTTAATGAAGCAGATAGTGGAGTGATAAAATACAATGAACGCAATTTTACAGAGATGAATTTTTTAGAGCAAAAAACTTTAAGAAAAGAAATTGGTATGCTGTTTCAAGGTGGAGCGCTTTTCGATTATATGAGTGTGCAAGAAAACATAATATTTCCCTTAAATATGTTTGCTGAAAAATCGGAAGAAGAAAATTTAGACAGAGTGAATTTTTGCCTAAAAAGAGTGAATTTGGAAAATACAAATAGTTTGTTGCCATCAGAACTTAGTGGTGGAATGAAAAAAAGAGTTGCCATTGCAAGGGCTATAGCGCTAAATCCAAAATATTTACTTTGTGATGAGCCAAATTCAGGACTTGATCCAAAAACTGCTATTCTGATTGATAATTTGATACAGGAGATTACACAAGAGTATAACATTACTACTATAGTGAACTCGCATGATATGAATTCAGTAATGGAAATTGGAGATAACATTGCCTTTATTTATGAAGGGAAAGTTTGGTGGAAAGGGAATAAAGAGGATTTGATGACAAGTGAGAATCAAGAATTGAATAACTTTGTGTTTGCATCAGAACTTTTTAAAAGATTAAGACGAAAGTTCTAATAAAAAAATTACTGCAAAAAAGGATTGTGTTCTCTTTCATAACTTAACACAGTGTTTGGTCCGTGCCCGCAATAAATTTGCGTCTCTCCAGGAAGAAGAAATATTTTTTTGGTAATGCTCTTTATCAAAGTATCATAGTCTCCAAAAGGCAAATCTGTTCTCCCAATACTCATTTGAAAAATAACATCTCCACTAATTATGAGATTATTTTCTTCACTATAAAAGCAAATATGTCCTGGTGCATGTCCTGGAGTGAAGAGTACTTCTAATTCACTCTCTCCAAATGAGAAAATATTACCATCTTCTAAAAAGTGCTTAGGATATGGGGAGCCATAATAATTTTCAAAACCATACATTTTACTAATCTCTCCAGCATTTTCTAAAAGGGGTAAATCTTTTTTATGCATTTGCAATTCCACTCCCCATTTATCAGCAACAAATTGGTTGCCCAAAATATGATCGATATGACAATGTGTATTTAATAGAGCAACTGGATTTAGTCCATTTTCAGATATAAAACTCTCTAATTCTACCTCCTCCTCCTTTTCATAACAGCCTGGATCAATAATTACACACTCCTTGCTTTTATCATAAAGCACAAAAGTATTTTCCTGAAAAGGATTAAAAACAAATCTTTTTATTTTCATTTCGCAAAATCTGAAATACAAATATAGCCCTTTCTTTTACTTTAGTATCTTTACATTCTTGAAAGAAAATGAGATTCTTTTTCATTATAGTCACTTTTATTTTTTTGCCATTTCTGTCAGAAGCACAATTCTATTATGGCTTGCAAACAGATTTTGGTAAAAGCAGGGTACAATACAAAGAATTCAGCTGGACAAGCTATCAGTTTCAAGAATTTGATATTTATTATTATAGAGGTGGAAAACCTTTGGCAGAATATACTGCCACAACTGCTTCCGTTCAGTTGCAAAAAACTGAAAAGCAACTTCTTTTTGGTTTTGAAAAAAGAATACAATTTGTTATTTACAATTCTTTTTCTGATTTTAAGCAAAGCAATATTGGCTACAACCAGCATGATGATTATAATATTGGCGGAAAAACGCAAATAGTAGGCAGCAAAGTCTTGCTTTATTTTGATGGAGATTACAATCATCTTAACACTCAAATTGCAGCTGGAATTACTAAAATTCTTCTAAACGAAATGATGTATGGTGGTAATATGACGGATGCTTTTACTAATTCTACCTTATTAAATTTGCCCGATTGGTTTGTAGATGGATTGGTGGCTTTCATTGCTGACCCTTGGAATATGCAGATGGAAAATTTGGTAAAAGATAAAATTGGAACAGAGGAGTTTAAGAATTTTAATCATTTGGAAAAAGAGGATGCTATGCTTGCAGGCTATTCCATTTGGCACTATATCAGCAATACTTATGGAAATACGAAAGTTGCCGAAATTTTATATAGGGTTCGTCTAAGCAGAAATATTGAAAATGGCTTCCAGTTTGTGTTAGGCAAGTCGGTAAACACTATTAATGAGGAATGGCTGGATTATTATTTTCAGACAGATGTAACTGGAATATATCCTTCTTCCAATCCTTTGCCGATAAAAATAAAATCCGAAGAAAAAATTATACAAATAGAAATAAGTCCAAAGGGAAGAAAAATGGCTTTTGTAAGCAATGAAATGGGAAAATATAAAATTTGGCTTTATGATTTGAAAACCAAAAAGCAAACAAAAATTGTTTCTGTTGGGCACAAATTAGATAGAATTACTGATTTTACAGTGCCTGTAATTGCATGGGAGCCAAGAGGTAAGAAATTAGCTTTTATAACCGAGAAGAAAGGAAATATTCAAATGAACTATTACGATATTCCTAAAGTAAAAACAACTACATTTGAGCTACAACATTTGCAAAAGGTGCTAAGTATGGAATATGATAAAACAGGAAAAGTTTTGCTTTTTTCTGCTGTTCGAAAAAACCAAGCTGATATTTTCACCTTTGAAGTAGTGGGAAATAAACTCACTAATATTACCAATGATAAATTTTTGGATTTACACCCTGCTTTTTCACCAAATAACGAATTTATTATTTTCAGCTCCAACAGAAAAAGCGATATTTTATATGAGAATGATAATATTTCAACATATGCAAAAAACAACGATTTGTTTTTGTACAACTATAAAACAGAAAACCCAAAACTTTTACGCCTTACAATTACGCCTGAAATTAACGAGTTACATCCCAAGCCAATAAAGGATAATTTGTATTGGTTTTTGGCGGATGAAAATGGTATCAATAATCGTTTTAGAGTGAAAGTAGATAGCGTAGAAGTTGAAGTCGATACTAATATTTTTTATCAGAAAGATTTTATTATTTCACCTTTTACCAATTACAATCGAGACATAATCTGTTATGATTCAAAACCAAAAGCTGGCCATTTACTGGAGGTACTTTTTTTAAATGGTAACCACACTATTTATGATAAAAAGTTAAGCAGAAAAATTAAAAAACCAGAGATTAATTTAACAGACTCTTATTTTTTGCAACTAAAAAATAAAAAAATAGAAAGCGAATTCGAACCCAGAAAGATTAATAGAGATTCTTTATGGAAAGCAAATAAGATTGACATCCAAAATTATCAGTTTGGAGATTTTAAGGAAATAAGAGATCGATTAGAAAACAAAGGAAATGCTCATTTTACAGATAGCAGAAAAACACGTAAATTACCAAAAGCACGCAATTATTTTATTTCGTTTACTACAGATTATGTGGTAAGTCAGTTCGACAATTCTTATATTACAAAATCCTATCAGCCCTACACCAACTATAAAATGCCACTTTTTTTAAATCCTGGTTTTGATGCTTTAATAAAAGTGGGAACGGCGGACTTGTTTGAGGACTATAAAATAATTGGTGGCGTCCGCCTTTCTGGAGATTTGAAAAGTAATGGTTATATGCTTAGCTTTCTAGACAATAAATATCGTTTGGATAAGTCCTATATATTTTCTAGGCAAAGTATAAATATGCTAAAAGCAAATGCTCTGCAAAAAATTTATTCTTATGAGTTCAGAGGAGCATTCAATTGGCCTTTTGACGAGGTGTTTAGTACAAGAAATTCCTTTAGTTTTAGAAATGATAAAACGGTTTTTATGGCAACCGACATCTTTAATTTGGAAAAAGAAAATACTTATAGTAATTGGATAACCCTTAGAAATGAGGTAATTTTCGATAATACAATTAATAAGGGGCTGAATCTCTATAATGGAGGTAGATACAAGATTTTTGCAGAGTATTATCGTCTTTTGGAAGATTCAAAAACTGAAATGATTATTCTAGGATTGGATGCTAGAAATTATAAAAAAGTGAGCCATTCTATTATTTGGGCCAACAGAATTGCTGCAAGCACATCATTTGGCAATCAGAAGTTACTTTATTATATGGGAGGGGTTGATGCTTGGCTTATGCCAAAGTTTAACCAAGAAGCTGATGTGCTGGAAAATGAAAATTATAGCTACCAAACCCTAGCAACCAATATGAGAGGATTTCATCAAAATGTGCGAAATGGAAACAGCTTCTTTGTAGTAAATACTGAGCTTAGAGTACCGCTTTTTAAATATCTTCTAAGGCGTCCAATTACCTCTGATTTTATCAATAATTTTCAAATAGTAACCTTTGCCGATTTTGGGACTGCTTGGAATGGGCTGACTCTTTTTTCCAAAGAGAATCAAATAAACTATGAAATAATTGAAAATGGCCCTGTAACCATTACAATTGATAAGCAGAAGAATCCTTTTGTTGGCGGATTTGGCTTTGGAGCTAGAAGTAGATTATTTGGTTATTTCTTACGTGCTGATTGGGCTTGGGGAGTGGAGGATGGCTATGTTTTACCAAGTATTTTATATATATCTTTGGGACTTGATTTCTAAAAACATATATATGACTATTACCACGATACTCATTCTTATTGTAATTGGACTATTGGCAGGGATTCTAAGCGGGACTGTAGGTATTGGCGGAGGACTTTTAATGATTCCAATGCTAATTTTCTTTCTAGGACTTTCGCAACATGCTGCACAAGGAACATCTTTGGCAGTAATGCTGCCTCCAATCGGAATTTTAGCCGTCATGAACTATTATAAAGCAGGTTTTGTGGAGTGGAAATTTGCATTAATTATTGCAATCACTTTTATTATTGGAGGGTATTTTGGAGCAAAATTTGCAGTAAGCGTTTCGCCTATTGTGCTTAAAAAGATTTTTGGAGTCGTATTGCTTTTGGCGGCTATAAAAATGATTTTTGGAAAGTGAGTTTGAAAGAAAAAATACAAGAACTATCTGCAGAATTGTTGCCTGAAATTATTGAGATTAGAAGGCATTTGCACATGTATCCTGAGCTTTCCTTTCAAGAGTTTGAAACTTCTAAATACATAAAATCTGTTCTTTTCAATTGGGAAATCCCTTTTCATGACGGTATTGCTGACACAGGAATTGTAGTATTAATAAAGGGAAAGAATCCTGAAAAAAGCTGTACTGCTCTTAGGGCCGATTTTGATGCTTTACCTATACAAGAGGAAAACAAGACAGAATATTGTTCCAAAAATACTGGGGTAATGCATGCATGCGGACATGATGCGCATACTGCTTCATTGATGGGTACGCTTAAAATATTGCATGCAATTAAGTCCGAATGGGAGGGAAGCATAAAATTTATTTTTCAGCCAGCAGAGGAGCGTTTGCCAGGAGGAGCAAAGCAAATGATAACAGAGGGCGTATTAGAAAATCCTAAGGTACATAATATGTTTGGTCAGCATGTCTTTCCTGATTTACAAGTAGGAAAAGTGGGCTTTAAAGCTGGTATGTATATGGCGTCTACTGATGAATTGTATATTACAATAAAGGGGAAAGGAGGGCATGCTGCACTTCCTGAGAAAAACAAAAACCCCATACCTGTTGCTAGCAAATTGATTTCAGATTTATACGATCATTTTGATGAGAAGAAGGAAATTCCTTCTGTCTTTTCTATTGGATTTATTGAAGGTAATGGTTCCACCAATGTGGTGCCAGACAAAGTAAAAATGATGGGAACTCTTCGTGCAATGGATGAAGATTGGCGAGAGAATGCACATGATAAGATATTAAATATTGCTGAAGAATTAGCTAAAAAATATCATGTAGAGATTGATTTTGAGATACGAAAGGGTTATCCTTTTTTAGAAAATGATATTCCGCTTACTGAAAAAGCAATTCAATTGGCAAAAAAATATTTGGGTGAGGAAAATGTAATTCTTTTGCCAATCAGAATGACAGCAGAAGATTTTTCCTATTACACTAAAGAAGTGCCCTCTTGCTTTTACCGATTAGGAACTGCAAATAAAGAAAAGGGAATTACCCATGGTTTGCATACTTCTAGTTTTGATATTGACGAAAACTCCTTAGAAATAGGAATGGGTTTAATGGCTTTTTTAGCTACTAGAGGATTTAGCTAATTAGTTTTCCCCCAATTGTTGTAAATTCTTCCACAAATAACTTTATTCTATTTTGCAGATCATCATTAGATATTATGTCACCTTCAAAATCTTTTCCTGTTGCATACACTATTCTTGGTAGTTGTATCATTCGCCACTCATTCATGCAAATTTGCGTAAGGTGCATGCTAGAAAGGTAACTTCTTTCTCCACCACCAGCACATACTATACCAAAAAATTTACCTACTCCGCCGCTACAACAATTATCTAAAATTATTTTCAAACCATCATTCACAGAATAGCAATGCACTCCCATTCCAAAAATAATGTTGTCTGCTTTTTCTACTTTTTTTGTTAATTCTTGCATGTTAGCAGTTACTCCTTTATGACAAGGAAGTAGTTCCATTTTTCTAGCATCTAGTAGCTCTGTATTAACGCCTTTTTCTTGCAATGCAGCATATATTGCTTTACAAAGAATAAAAGAACGAGATTTTTCCGAAAAGGAAGAAGATATAATTAACGTAGTCATTTTTTAATTTCCCATTTGAGATATAAATTGAATTCGTATTATTCTTAGTTCTTCATCTGTAAATTCGTCTTCATCAAATTCTTGTCTTAATTCTTCGAAGGAGGCTTCTTCAGATTCAGTTAAAACTTCATTCAATTCTTCTACTTGATAATCTTCAAACATCTCATTTATTAGATAAGAAAGATTTATTTTAGTTCCAGAATCTACAATCCTTTCAATTTCTGTTAAAAGTGTATCTACTGTTTCCCCCTTTGCAGACGCAATATCATAAAGCGGAATCTTTTTGTCAATATTTTGAATAATATAAATTTTATTAGCTGATTTTTTTGCCAAGGAACGAACTACCATGTCAGATGGTCTTTCAATTTCATTATCCTCCACATATTTTTTAATAATATTAATAAACGATTGTCCGTATTTTTCCGCTTTCCCTTGTCCAACTCCCTGAATTTGGCTCATCTCTTCCATATTGATCGGGTATTGGTTTGCCATATCCGTAAGAGATGGCTCCAAGAAAATAATAGGAGGAGGTAAGCCCTTTGTTTTTGCTATTCTCTTTCTATGATCTTTAAGTATTTTAAAGAGAATCATATCAGCTGCCCCACCTTTTTGTCTTCCAATCGATTCTGTGTTTAATTGATCGTAATCATGGTCTTCTGTTAACTGAAAAGGAAAAGGTTGCTTTAAAAATGTTTTACCTTTCTCAGTTACTTTTAAAATGCCATAGGTTTCAATTTCTTTGGTAATTAACCCTTTTACATAGGCTTGTCTAATTACTGCATGCCAAAATTCTTTGCCTTTTTCCGCACCACAAGCAAACACATCATTTATTATAGACTGGTGTTGTTTTATCAAACTATTACTTTCCCCAACCAATACTTTTACCGTTTCCTTTGCCTTAAAACTTTCATTACAGGAGAGCATGGTTTTAAGCAATTTTAGCACAAAATCTTTCCCTTCAAATTTTGGTTTTGGATGCTTGCAATTATCACACATCTCATGGCATTTTGTGTCATCAAATTCCTCTCCAAAATAATGCAAAAGGTATTTTCTTCTACACATAGATGTTTCGGCAAATGAGATTGTTTCCAAGATTAAAAGACGACCAACTTCTACTTCAGAAACGGGTTTTCCATGCAAGAAATTTTCTAATTTTTCAATGTCCTTATAACTATAGAATGTAACACAATTTCCTTCCCCTCCATCTCTTCCGGCACGCCCTGTTTCTTGGTAATATCCTTCTAAACTTTTAGGAATATCATGATGAATAACAAATCGAATATCAGGTTTATCAATTCCCATTCCAAAAGCAATTGTAGCAACAATTATATCTGCATCTTCCATCAAAAAAGCATCTTGATGTTGCACCCTAACTTTACTTTCTAATCCTGCATGGTAGGCGAGTGCATTGATGCCATTTACTTGCAAAGTTTCTGCAATTTCTTCAACTTTTTTTCTGCTCAAACAATAAATAATTCCAGATTTTCCTGGGTGTTGCTTAATAAATTTAATGATTTCCTTCTCCACATTTATTTTTGGACGGATATCATAATAAAGATTTTCTCTATTAAAGGAGTCTAAAAAGAGCTTTGCATTTTCTAATTTCAGATTTTTTTGGATGTCTTGCTGTACTTTTGGAGTGGCAGTTGCAGTAAGTGCAATGATTGGTTTTCTGCCAATATTATCAATTATGGACCTTAGTTTTCGGTATTCTGGTCTAAAATCGTGCCCCCATTCCGAAATGCAATGTGCCTCATCTACTGCATAAAAAGAGATTTTTATGGTTCTCAAAAACAAGATATACTCTTCTTTAGTTAGCGACTCTGGCGCTACATATAATAGTTTTGTTTTCCCAGAAGAAAGGTCATCTTTTACATTCTGAACTTCTTGCTTATTTAGGGAAGAATTCAAAACATGTGCTATACTATCATTTTTACTAAATCCTCTAATAGCATCTACTTGATTTTTCATTAGAGCAATAAGCGGAGAAACAATAATGGCAACTCCTTCATCAAGAAGAGCAGGAAGCTGATAGCACATGGATTTTCCGCCTCCTGTTGGCATAATTACCAAGGAGTCATTTCCTTCTTGTAGGTTTTTAATTATTTCCTCTTGCCTTCCTTTAAAACTGCTAAAACCAAAAATGCTTTTTAGATGGTCGTGTAATGTAAGTTGAGATTTAATCATTCAATCCTTAATATTTTTCTAAAAGTAATACTTTTGCATAAATTACAAAAGATAAATAAAAATAATATTTAATTATTGAAAAATTGAAATCTATTTCACAAATATTAGAAATTGCCAAATCAGTTATTCGATTAGAATCGGAGATAGTTGAAGAATTGACAGGGAAATTAAATGATGATTTTGCTAAAGCAGTAGAACTTATATTATCGTCAAACGGAAGGGTAATAGTAGCAGGTGTTGGAAAATCGGCCAATATTGCTAGCAAAATAGTTGCTACTTTTAACTCAACTGGGCAGCCAGCTGTATTTTTACATGCGGCTGATGCCATTCATGGAGATTTGGGAAATATTCAGAAAAATGATGTGGTAATTTGTATCTCAAAAAGTGGCAACACTTCCGAAATAAAATATCTGTTACCACTAATCAAAAATATGGGAAACAAAATTATAGCTATTTGCGGAAATAAAGATTCTTATCTAGAAACTCAGGCCAATTTTGTATTAGATGCAAGTGTGAAGAAAGAGGCCTGCCCTCACAATTTAGCGCCTACTTCAAGTACTACTGCACAATTAGTTTTGGGAGATGCTTTGGCTATTTGTCTTTTGGAAAGCAAAAACTTTACAGATAAAGATTTTGCTCGTTTTCATCCAGGAGGTGTTTTAGGTAAGAAGCTATACTTAAAAGTAAGTGATATTGTAAAAAACAATGAAGTGCCATCAGTTCAAATTCAAGATAAAGTACAAAAAGTAATTATAGAAATTTCTAAAAAAAGATTGGGTGCAACAGCCGTTTTGGAAGGAGAGAAAGTTCTAGGAATAATTACGGATGGTGATTTAAGAAGGATGCTAGAAAAAGGAATAGAAATAGAGAAAGTGCTGGCAAAGGACATAATGAATAATAGCCCAAAAAGCATTGGTTCCTCAGCACTTGCCATCGAAGCACTTAAAATAATGGAGCAGCACAACATCAACCAGTTACTTGTAGTGGAGAATAAAAATTATATTGGGATAATCCACCTTCACGATATTCTTAAAGAAGGTATTGCCTAAATGAATACTGAAAAACAAAAAGGAGAGATGTCTTTTTTAGAGCACTTAGAAGTGTTCAGATGGCATTTGGTCCGTTCGGTTTTTGCAATTTTATTTTTTGCAATTCTTGCATTTATATTTAAAGAGATAGTTTTTGATAGCATCTTACTTGGCCCTAAAAGCCCTAATTTCCCAACTTATAAGATTCTTTGTTATTTATCTCAGTATATGGGAATGGGGGATGCGCTTTGTATGGATGAATTGCCTTTTATTTTAATGAATATTAGCATGTCTGGGCAATTCAGCACTCATATAATGACATCTATAGTAGCAGGTTTTGTTATGGCTTTCCCTTATGTTTTCTGGGAAATGTGGCGATTTATTTCTCCTGCTTTGCATTATGAGGAAAATAATGCAGCAAAAGGAGTTGTATTTTTTTCTTCTTCACTTTTTTTAATTGGAGTATTGTTTGGATATTATATAGTTTCTCCTCTTTCGGTTCACTTTTTAGGGTCTTATCAAGTAAGCCAAACGGTAGCAAATCAGATTTCTTTAAGCTCTTTTATCAGTACAGTTACCACTGTTTGCTTGGCTAATGGAGTGGTTTTTGAATTGCCAATTTTGGTTTATTTTCTTACAAAAATTGGTTTGCTCACCCCAGAGTTTATGCGTACTTACCGAAAACACGCCCTAGTTTTAACACTTATTTTTTCAGCAATTATTACCCCTCCAGATGTTACAAGTCAGATTTTGGTTGCATTTCCGCTTATAGTACTTTATGAAATAAGCATAAAAATATCGGCAAGGGTGCTAAGAAAACAAAAAAACAATTAAAAAAAATGAAACTAAAAGCAGAAAATATTGTAAAATATTACAAGAAAAGAGCAGTAGTTGATGGAGTAAGTATGGAACTAAATCAAGGAGAAATAGTTGGTTTGCTTGGGCCGAATGGGGCTGGTAAAACAACTAGTTTTTACATGATGGTAGGACTTATCTCTCCTAATGCTGGAAATGTATTTTTAGGAGAGAAAAATATTACAGAATTACCTATGTACAAAAGAGCCAAGATGGGAATTGGATACTTAGCTCAAGAAGCTTCCATTTTTAGAAAAATGTCGGTGGAAGATAATCTTCTTTCAGTTTTGGAAATGACTAATCAATCTAAAGAACAGCAAAAAGAAAAATGCGAATCTTTACTTTCGGAATTTAGCTTACAAAATATCAGAAAAAATATGGGAGGATTGCTCTCAGGAGGAGAAAGAAGGAGGGCAGAAATAGCAAGAGCTTTAGCCACAAACCCTAAATTTATTTTGTTGGATGAGCCATTTGCAGGAGTTGACCCTATTGCAGTTGAGGACATTCAGCAAATAGTAGCAACACTTAAAAATAAAAATATTGGTATACTTATTACTGATCATAATGTGCATGAAACACTTTCAATAACTGACAGAGCATATCTTCTTTTTGAAGGAAAAATATTGAAAGCTGGAACAGCAGAAGATTTAGCTACAGATGAAAAAGTAAGAAAAGTATATCTCGGAAAAAATTTTGAGTTAAGATGATAATTGTAACTGGTACAGCAGGCTTTATAGGTAGTTGTTTGGTGAGAACACTAAATGATAATGGGTGTAATAATTTGATATTAGTAGATGATTTTTCAGATGAGAATAAGAATAAAAACTTAGAGGGAAAGCAATATGTTGAAAAAGTAGAGCGAATGGATTTGATGCAGTGGATTTCTTCCAATAACGATTCTGTAGATTTTGTTTTACATATTGGAGCCAGAACAGATACAACAGAATTTGATCAAACCATTTTTGATGAGTTGAACTTAAAGTATTCTAAGAATTTATGGAGGAAATGTACAAATTATCAAATCCCATTTATTTATGCCTCCTCTGCAGCAACTTACGGGATGGGAGAATTTGGATTTGATGATAATCATGAAACGATAGAAAAATTACAACCATTAAACCCTTATGGCCAGTCGAAGAATGATTTTGATAAATGGGTTTTAAGGCAAAATACTAAGCCACCATTCTGGGCTGGATTTAAATTTTTCAATGTTTTCGGTCCAAACGAATACCATAAAGGTAGAATGACTTCTGTTATTTTTCATGCCTTTAATCAGATAAAAGAAAGTGGAGGAATGAAGCTTTTTCGCTCTCATAATGCTGATTTTAAAGATGGTGAACAATTAAGAGACTTTATATATGTGAAGGATTTATGTGAGGTGCTTCTTTTTATGATGAAGCATAAAAAGAATAGTGGAATCTATAATTTAGGAACTGGAAAAGGGACGTCCGTTTTTGAAATGGTTCAACGTTTTGAAAAAGTAAATAATATTAAAATATTTTATATATTTACTAAAA
>CAWVYN010000005.1:0-13091 GCA_963934425.1 uncultured Flavobacteriales bacterium
TCAAAATAAAAAAGAAAACCGTTAATAAAAATGATGTATATCTTTCGTATTTCGGACCTATGTTGGTCTTAATTATATCATCTCTCACAAAAAGAATAAGTGGCTCTAAAAAAGCCTGTATTTTTTTAGGTGCATATTTATTTCTTTTATACCCATTAGCGGTTGACATAAGTAAAAACAGAATTAACAACACAGAAATTAGCATTGATGCTACATTTTTAGTAATTGAAACGTCAAGAATAGAGGCTCCATTTGCTTCATTAATATGCCCATGCTCATCAAGCGCGTATGTCCTGTTTCCTTTTTTCACAGCTACCTGCCCATGCTTGAAATCGCTTGATAAAAAAACATCTAAATTTCCCTTTGTAATAAGAATAATCGGAAGAGGAATAGAGACGGGGTGCAGCTTTTCGTCACTATCTTTGTAATCAAATAAATGCCATTCATGCGCATTTAAGACATGATGCATAATCATTGGCTTTGGATCATATACTTCTGTTAAATTACTTTTATCAGGACGCTCTGCTTTTGCCTCTATAAAAAAAGGACTGCAACATATAAGTAGTACAAATAATCTTTTTAGTGTGCTTTTTAACATATTCCTTAATACTCTTGAAATTCGGCGGCAAAATTAAATAAATAATTTAAATGTAAAATCTTTTTACCTTCTTTTTAGCGATTATTTTTGCTTTTAAATTCTTTGTACTTTTCTCTTCCTTCTTTTATTAATATAATAAAATAAGCAATGAAGAAATGCATAATATAATAAGTAGTGATTTCTGTTTTATTGATTATAACTGGAAGCAGAAATAAAATACAGGCTATAATTTTTATGACATTGATGAAAAGTAAAAAAAAAGGAGATTTATTTTTGAGTTTGTTTAGTAAATATATAGCTCCTTCTGACAGGAGAGAGAGCAAAAACAAAAAAAAGTAGCTTTTAATAAGAAATAAATTGATTTCCAGTTTTAATAAAAATTCTGAGATAAGAATGTGTATGGCACAAACTGCTGAAAAAATCAGAAATGATTTTAGTTGTTTCATTTTTTCATCATTCCCTTCAGGCTTATATACAAGGCAATAAAAATAGCAAGAAGTGAAAGGGTAATCGTAAAGATTGGTATTTGATTTTCGGATTGCAAATCTAAATACTTCCCGAGATAAGCTCCCCCAGCAATAATAATTCCCATCTGAAGAGTTAGGGAAGAAAAATAGGCATATTTTTTAAGCCGTCTTTTCTTTTGATCCTGTTTTTTCGACATGCTTAATGTCTTTAATAACCGCCCCCATACTGCAATGGCCTGTAAATGCAGCTCCTGGTTCAATAGCTAATTTATTGGTAACCAAATCTCCCGTAAGCTTTGCAGTTGCTTTAAGCGAAAGTAATTGTGCAACTGATATTTTTGCATTAAGCGATCCTGCAACATCTGCATTATTACATTCCACATCACCTTCAATTATCCCCGCTTGACCCACTACAACTTTTCCGCTTGTTTTGACCGCTCCTTTTAGTGTGCCATCAATTCTTATGTCTCCTTTTGATTGAATGTCGCCTGTAATAATGGTGCCAATTCCAATAATATTTACAGCCCCAGAAGTTTCGTTTTCTTTAGTCATTTCGTTTTTATTTGTAAACATGAGTATTTGTTTTAGGTAGACAAATGTAATAATTTATTGTTCAATTACTGGGTTCCGCCAAATAATTATTTATAAAAAACTCATAATACTTTTCTGTGTCTTGATGTTTGAAAAAATGCTGAAAATTTTGTGCAGAAATAATTAGCTTTTTATTCTCTGTTTTCGATAGCTCATTATTTACTCTGCTTGCAGTAGAAAAGTCTTTATAGTAGTTTGTAGCTAAACTGCTATTATCAAATGTTTTTATCATAATAAGATGTCTGTCTTGGCCGAAAAGTATGGCTGTAATTTCAAATGTTTCTATACTATATTGCTCACTGTGATAATCGGAAAGCAGGGTTTTAATAAAGTTCACATCCGTTTGCTCTTTTGGCATAATAAGTATAAAATAGTGTGCTTCATCTTGCTCAAAAATATAAGGTGTTCCTCTTTCTATTTCTCTATTTATTTTCAGCATTTTTTCTGGATTATCCAAAAGCGCAATTATTTCTTCTGCTTTAGTTTTAACCTCTGTTTCAGGATATTTTTTTACGATTTCATTAAGCTGTATTCTGAAATTAATACTGTCATTGGTTTTGCTAATCGCAAGGGCTCTTAGTAAATCGTATTTTGCAGTCAATTCATTACGCTCTGTTTTTTTGTTTATTGAATCACACTGGCTGATAACATCTGTATATTTTTTGCTATAATATAATGACACTGTCTTTTCGTAATCTGTTTTTTGACTTTCTTTTTTTTGCTCAATATTTGCTAAGTATTCGGGCTCGTTTAGTAGTCTACTGTATATGCTTTTAGGAAATTTTGATAATAGTATTTCTTTACAATTCTGTGATTTTTTGCTTTTGTTTTGATTAAAATATATAAGATAAAGATTGTAATGGGTTAAAGGCGTGTAGTTTTCGTTGTTAGGAAATCTTTCACAAAGTGACTTAAGCATTTTAACGGCTTTTTTGTTTTCGTTCAAATAACTTTTATAAATCATTGCCGCTTGATAATACGCCTCCATAATTTTTAAATTGGAAGCCTCCATTTTTTCTTTAGTAAGTGGGATTTTATCTTTATAGTATTGTGGATCTTTTTTGTTAGTGCTTTCTTCTTTTTTATTTTGGGTTTCAGCAGTGGAATCATTTTCTAATTCTGTTACAATTTTTTTATTGCTTCTTCTCCAGTCGTCTTCTTTTTTTCTTTTACCCCACTTTTTTACAAATTCTGAATACCCAAAACTAAGGGTTGCTGGATTATAAAAATACCATCTTCCGCCAGCAGTTTTTTCTCCAAAATTATTTTCTCTTCCTCCAAATCTGTTGGTTTCAAACCTTTGATTTGCTCTTTCCCTTTCTAGTTGTTGTTTTTCCAACTCCTTTTTTTGCTCAGCTGCAATAAGTTTGTTGATGGCTTGATTTAGCTCTCTCTCACTCATCTTTGCTAAAACTTGCAAACTATCTTGCAGCGATATGGCATTGATGTATGTGGCAAGTTCTGCAAGAAGCGATTGTCTTTCTTTGGTTTGATCATACTCTTTATGTTCTGAGTCCATAAAAATAATGGTGCTATCGTAGAAGGCGGAAGAGCTCATATAGTCTGATTTTTCATAATATATTTTGGCCAATTCTAAAAATGAGCGAGCTTTTTGCGCATCATTAAATTTACTTTTTTCAGCAGAAAGCTTAAAATTTTGTATTGCCAAAACACTATCCTCTTCTGTCAAATCCATTTTAGCAATAGCATAGTATATTTGATCTAAATATTCTTTGTTTTTATCATCTTTTGTCATTTTCAGTAGTTCTGCTCGAACTTTTTCAAATTGCTTGCTGTGACCTTGAACACATTGTGCTTTGTTTATTTTACAATTGAAAACCATTTCGTATTCCGGATTTGCTTTTATCACTTTTTGATAATATGCACTTGCTTGTTTGTAGTTTTGGTGTTTTTGATTTAGTTGTGCTAAAATAAAGTAGAATCTTGTTTTCTTTTTCCTTTTTTTAATGAATTTACATGCGGTATTTAGCTCATCCAATGTTAAAATATAATTTTCTTGTTTCAGGTAAAAATCTGCAAGTATAACCGCTAGTTGATCGTCTAATTTTTCTGGAAATTTTCTGTCCGCTTGTAATTCGTCTAATTCCATTTCGGCAGCCACAAAATCTTCTTTTTCTGAAAAACATCTTGCTAACCAAAGTGCTGCATCATATTTTATTGGAGCTTTTTTATAGGTTTCTTTTATGTAGTTGAATGTTTTTATTGCCTCATCAAATTCTCCTTTATAAAAATAAGCCTTCCCAATCATAAAATAATTGTCATCAATCCATTTATTATACTCTTTTCCTCTTATGTTCATGGAGTGGCTTTGGATTACAATAGATCCTTTTTCTATTACTTTGTTCATATAAGCATGGATGGCTTGGTTTTTGGCCAAATCTCCCGTTTTAAAAACTGGAATAACTTCTGAAAAGTCGTCTTTATGGCCTTCTTCTAATTTTCTTATTCCTGCCTTTAGGCTTTCGTTTCCATTAAAATAGCCATTATATTTTGCTGTGGTTCTGTGGTACTTCCTGTTCATAAAATTGTTCTTTTTTGTAGAACAGGAACCAATTACTAGTGTAAGAGTAAATAGTATTAGTAATTTCGTAGCTTTATTTTTCTTTGTCAAATTCATTTACAGCAATTAAACTAATTTTGCGCAAAATTATTTTATTTTTTGGTATGTTTTCAGCTATGGAGAATTTTTATTTTTTCGATATTTGCTCTTTATTATGAAGAAAAAAAATGATATCACATTTTTAAGCAAGCTAAAGTATAAGTTTCGTTTAATTGTAATGAACGATAGCACGCTTGAAGAACGGCTTTCAATTCGTTTTTCAACTCTAGAAATGTTTTCTCTTTTTTCTTTTGGAGGGTTTTTGTTATTTGTTTTTTTTCTACTGCTTGTTGGTTACACTCCTATGAATCAATTTGTCCCAGGAAAAGCAAGTGGCCGTTTGCATAAAGATCTAATTGTTATAATGCTTAAAACTGATTCTTTAGAAAAAAAGTTATTAGAAAACGAACTCTACCTAAAAAACATAACCGCAATTGTAAATGGAGAAGATCCTATTGCTATACAAATGGAGGGCGACACTATTAATATCGCCTTAGAAGCAGAACTTTCGTTTAAAAAATCTAAAGAAGATTCTCTTTTACGAATTGCGGTAGAAGCGGAAGATAAGATTTCTATTACCGCCAAAAGGGATAAGAAAAATTTAGATTTAGAAAACGTCTTGTTTTTCAGCCCTATAAAGGGGGTTATTACCAATAGTTTTGATAGCAAGAAAGAGCATTTTGGAACTGATATTGTGGCAAAGGAAGATGAGCCCATAAAGTGTGTTTTTGATGGGGTTGTGGTTATTAGCCATTGGACTTCAGAAACCGGCTATGTGATAGGTGTTCAACATGCTAATGGTGTTTTTTCCCTTTACAAGCACAATTCTATTTTGTTTAAAAGCGTAGGGGAATATGTAAGGTCGGGGGAAGCAATTGCTGTAATTGGAAATTCTGGGGATCTCTCATCAGGACCACATTTACATTTTGAGTTATGGTATAAGGGTGTTGCTGTTAATCCTGAAAATTACATCTCTTTTTAAGATGGGTATAAAAGCATCGCTTAGTTTGCCTTTTGCAAGATTTATTGTTCGAAAAAATAATAAGTGGAAAAATAATGCCCTAAAAGTGCAGTCTGATTTAATGACTTCATTAGTTAAAAAAGCTCAAAACACTACTTTTGGTAAAGCCCATCATTTTTCTACAATTATAACTTACTCTGATTTTAAAAAACAGATTCCTATTCGGAATTATGAAGATATAAAAGATTATCTGGAGCAAATAATGGAAGGGGGAAAAGATGTTTTGTGGCCAGGAAAACCTATTTATTTTTGTAAAACTTCTGGGACAACTTCTGGCAGTAAATATATTCCTCTTACAAGAGATTCCATGCCGCACCACATTACTGCCGCAAGAGATGCTATCCTCTCTTATATTGCTGAAACAAAAAATACTTCTATTGTAAATGGAAAAATGATTTTCTTGCAAGGAAGTCCTGAGCTTTCTAAAACTGGTGATATTTTAACAGGAAGATTGTCTGGAATTGTTGCGCATCATATTCCTGTATATTTAACAAAAAATAGATTACCCTCATTTGAAACAAATTGCATAGCAGATTGGGATGAAAAGGTCTCTACTATTGTAGAAGAAACTCTCTCTGAAAAAATGACATTGATTTCCGGAATACCTCCCTGGGTACAGATGTATTTCGAAAAATTGCAGAAAAAAACTGGAAAATTAATTAAAGATATATTTCCAAAATTTGATTTGTTTATGTACGGTGGTGTAAATTTTGAGCCATACAAAAAAACTTTCGAAAAACTTATCGGTAAAAAAGTAGCTAGTATTGAATTGTACCCTGCAACTGAAGGATTTATTGCTTATCAAGATTCTCAAAAAGAGGAGGGGTTGTTGCTTTGTGTGAATCATGGTATATTTTTTGAATTTCTTCCTTCTGAAGAATTTTTTAGTGAGAATCCAAGTCGGATTTCCTTAGCTGATGTAAAGGTGGGGGTGGATTATGTAATTATTGTAAACACAGCTGCTGGTCTTTGGGGATACAATATTGGGGACACAATTAGGTTTGTCTCAACCAATCCATATAGAATAGTGGTAAGTGGAAGAATTAAACATTTTACCTCTGCATTTGGAGAACATGTAATTGCCGAAGAAGTCGAAAAGTCATTGCAAAAAACCATGAAGAAATGTCCTGCACAAGTAACAGAGTTTCATGTTGCGCCACAAGTAAATCCAAAAAATGGATTGCCTTTTCATGAATGGTTTGTTGAGTTTAAAAAACAACCTGATGATTTGTTGGACTTTACTAAAGAATTAGATGTTACTTTGCAAGAGATGAATTCTCATTATAAAGATTTGATAAAGGGGTCTGTTTTAAGGCCGCTTGAAATTATCCTAATAAAAAAGGGTGGTTTTATTGATTACATGAAATCCATTGGGAAATTAGGTGGGCAAAATAAAGTGCCAAGATTGTCTAACGATAGAAAAATTGCTAATCAATTAAAGTGTTTTGAATAAATGGAAGTAAAGAAAAAGCATATAGCAATTTTAGGCTCTACTGGTTCAGTTGGGACTCAGGCATTAGAGGTGATTGATGCACAAAAAAGCTTATTTCAAGTAGAAGTGTTAACAGCTAATACTAATTCTGATTTATTAATTAAGCAAGCAAAAAAGTTTCGCCCTAATGTTGTAGTTATTGCAGAAAAACGCAAGTACAAAATAGTAAATGATGCTTTAATTGGTTTAGGAATAAAGGTGTATACTGGAGAAGATGCGATTGCAGAAGTTGTAGAGATGGATAGTATTGATTTGCTACTTACTGCTTTGGTTGGGTATGCTGGTTTAAAACCAACAATTCGAGCAATAAAAGCTGGTAAAAATATAGCGTTGGCGAATAAAGAAACTTTAGTTGTTGCAGGCTGTTTAATTGCTGAATTATGCGAAAAACATGGCACATCTATTTATCCTGTAGATTCTGAACATTCTGCCCTTTTCCAGTGCTTAGTCGGAGAACAGAATAATGCAATTGAAAAAATTTATTTGACTGCATCTGGAGGTCCTTTTAGGGGGTATAATAATAGTGCATTGGCAAATGTTAATAAAGAACAAGCACTAAAACACCCAAATTGGGAAATGGGTGCAAAAATTACGATTGATTCTGCTACTTTAATGAATAAAGGACTGGAGGTAATTGAAGCAAAATGGCTTTTTGATTTAGATGCAAAACAAATTGAGGTAGTTCTTCATCCTCAATCGGTTATTCATTCGGCTGTGCAATTTGAAGATGGCTCAATAAAGGCCCAATTAGGGGTTCCTGATATGAAACTTCCAATTCAATATGCTCTTGGGTTTCCCAAAAGATTAAAAAATTCTTTTGAGCGTTTTTCATTTATGGACTATCCAAGCCTGACTTTTGAAGAGCCTGATTTAGAAACATTTCGAAACTTACAATTAGCTTATACCGCTATGCAAAAAGGAGGGAATATGCCTTGTGTTTTGAATGCTTCAAATGAGATTGCAGTTGCTGCTTTTTTACAAGATAAAATTAGTTTTTTAAATATGTCTGATTTAATAGAAAATTGTATGGAAAAAATTACTTTTGCACAAAATCCTTCCTATGAGGATTTTGTAGAAACAGATAAGCAAACGCGGATTTTAGCAAAAAAATTATTGTAGATGGAGTTTTTGATTAAAGCAACACAACTCATTATGAGTTTGTCAATTTTGGTTGTCTTACATGAGTTAGGGCATTTCATTCCTGCCAAGTTATTTAAAACAAGAGTAGAGAAATTCTATCTCTTTTTTGATCCTTGGTTTTCACTTGTAAAAAAGAAAATTGGCAATACAGAATATGGAATTGGATGGCTGCCGCTTGGGGGCTATGTGAAAATTTCTGGAATGATTGATGAGAGTATGGATAAAGAGCAAATGGAGAGGCCAGCAGAGTCTTGGGAATTTAGAGCAAAACCAACCTGGCAAAGATTGATTATTATGTTGGGCGGCGTAACCGTAAACCTGCTATTGGGAATTTTTATTTACGCGATGGTACTTTTTGCTTATGGCGAAAAGTATTTGCCCAATGAAAATTTAACTGATGGCATTTGGTGTGTTTCTCCTCTTGCAAAAGAATTTGGCTTTGAAACAGGAGATAAAATTATTGCAATTGATGATAAAAGCCCGCAAATGTTTAAGGTTATTAATGAGTCTCTTTTATATGCAGAAAAAGTAACTGTTTTAAGAGATGGCGTTACAAAAGAGTTGTATTTGCCGACTAATTTTAGAAAGGAATATATTGCTCAACTAAGAAAATTTGGGACAAGCGGATTGTTTGCTCCAAGAATCCCAACTATTATAAGTGGTTTTCCTGAAAACTCAAACGCAAAGAAAAGTGGTTTTGAAAAAAAGGATCAAATAATTTCTGTTAATGGAGTAAAAACAAAATACTTTGATGAGTTCAAAAATGAGCTGCAAAAAAATAAAAGTGAAAATATTAGTGTTGTTGTGCGTCGTTTTGAAAAAGAGATAGTGCTCTCTGTTGGCGTGACTCATGAGGGAATGATTGGTTTTATGCCAAGCAATTTGTCCTTAACTCAATTGGAAGAATTGGGAATTTATACTTTAACCGCTAACAATTATTCTTTTTTGGAATCTTTGCCTGCCGGTTATCATTTGGCGATAAGAAAGCTTAATTCTTATATTAGTCAATTTAAATTGATTCTCTCTCCAGACACTGAGGCTTATAAGGCTTTGGGTGGTTTTGGTACTATTGGTAGCCTTTTCCCTGGGAAATGGCATTGGCAATCTTTTTGGGAGATGACTGCTTTCCTCTCTTTGATATTGGCTGTTATGAATGTTTTACCTATTCCTGCTTTGGATGGAGGGCATGTAGTTTTCTTGCTTTATGAAATGGCTGTAGGAAGACCTGCTCCAGAAAAAGTAATGGAATATGCGCAAATGGCGGGAATGATTTTGTTGTTATCTTTATTAGTATATGCAAATGGCAATGATCTTTTAAAACTGTTTTAAATGGGGTTTTTAGACTCATATGCTTTGATTATTGTTTTTTCTCTCACAATAATTATTTCTTATTTCTTTAATCTTTACGCTAAAAAATCAGGGATCCCTGCTGTGTTGATGTTAATTGGACTGGGAATTGTTATCCATTATGGCTTGTTGTTATCTGGAGAGCGGTCGCTTGATTTAGCAAGGCCTTTGGAGGTTTTAGGTGTGATTGGGCTTATTTTAATTGTGCTGGAAGCGGCATTGGATTTGCGTCTTCAAAAAGAAAAAATCGGACTTATTATAAAATCCTTTTTGGTGGCGCTTTTAGGGTTAGGTGGAACGGCTTATTTGGTCGCTATCTCATTAGATTATTTCTTGCATATTGAATTTTTAAACGCTCTACTTTACGCTATTCCGCTTTCTATTTTAAGTTCTGCCATTATTTTACCAAGCATTGATGATTTGGATAAAGAGAAAAGAGAGTTTATGATTTACGAAAGCACTTTCTCTGATATTATTGGAATTGTTGGCTTCTATAGTGTTTTAACAGTGTTGGATTCTTCAAATACGGAAGGTGTGTATGGAGAGGTCTTTGCTAACTTGGTTTTAACAGTTGGTTTCTCCATTATTATTTCCTACATGCTTATATATGTGTTCCAAAACATTAAGGGGCATGTAAAGCTTTTTCTGCTGATTGCTATACTGCTACTATTATATGCTGTTGGAAAAATGTTCCACCTTTCCTCTTTAATTATTATCCTGATTTTTGGAATAATTCTTAATAACTATACCCTCTTTTTTAAAGGTATTTTGACTCGGTTTGTAAGTTTTGAAAAGGTGGAAGAGGTATTAGATGATCTGAAAATAGTAACGGCAGAAACTGCTTTTGTAGTAAGAACATTCTTTTTTATCATTTTTGGTTGGTCAGTTTCTTTAGGTTCTCTTGTTAGTTTTAGTGCCATTGGGTTGGGATTGTTGATTTTGGTTATTATTTATTTGGTTAGAACGATTGTTCTTTTTGTTTTTGGTGGAAAAAACATTCTCCCTCAACTTTTTTTAGCGCCAAGAGGTTTGATAACAATACTGTTATTTTTTGCAATCCCTGAAAATTTAAACTCTAGCGCTGACTTTCAGGGCGTCTTATTATTTGTTATTTTACTCTCTTGTATTATTATGAGTTGGGCTTTGATGGAGCAGAAAAAGAAATTGGCTACTGAATTTTTAGATGATGAAAATAAGAGTAGTTCATTGGAACAGGAAAGTGAAATCATTGAAGAATAGCGCTTTTTAAGATGTTCTTTTTTTTATAGTTTTGCAAACATATTTTTACAAAAACAACTATTATGATAGATATTAAAAAATCACTTGATTTATTAGGAATTCGAGATGTTAATCTTGGCGCATCAACAGGGCTAAGTTCTTTTGGGGGCGGGGAAGAAATAACCTCTTACTCTCCTGTAGACGGAAAATTAATTGGAACCGTTACTAGCGCAACTCAAGAAGATTATGATAAAATTATCGCTTCTGCAAAATCTGCTTTTACTGATTGGAAATTAAAGCCCGCTCCACAAAGAGGGGAAATTGTTCGCCAGTATGGAGAAAAATTAAGGAAATATAAACAGCCGCTTGGGGAGTTGGTTTCTTACGAAATGGGGAAGTCTTTACAAGAAGGGCTAGGAGAAGTACAAGAAATGATTGACATCTGTGATTTTGCAGTGGGGCTTTCTCGTCAACTACATGGGCTCACTATGCATTCTGAACGCCCAGGACATAGAATGTATGAACAGTATCATCCGCTCGGAGTAGTTGGTATTATTTCTGCCTTTAATTTTCCAGTTGCGGTATGGTGTTGGAATACTGCACTTGCTTGGGTTTGTGGTGATGTTTGTATTTGGAAACCGTCATCAAAAGCACCACTGTGCGCTATTGCTTGTCAGAATATTTGGAAAGAAGTCGCAAAAGAAAATGATTTGTCTGAGGGTATTTCTTGTCTTTTAAGCGGGAGTAGAGTTGTTGGCAACAATTTGTTAGTTGACGAATCAGTTGCTTTGGTTTCTGCAACTGGATCAACTGCTATGGGAAGAATTGTAGGAAGAGCAGTTGCTGAAAGATTTGGAAAATCACTATTAGAGTTAGGTGGAAACAATTCAATTATCATCACTCCTGATGCGGATTTGGAAATCACCATTATTGGCGCCTTATTTGGCGCCGTTGGTACTTGCGGACAAAGATGTACCTCAACAAGAAGATTGATTATTCATGATTCGGTTTATGATGAGGTGAAAAATAACTTGACTAAAGCTTATATGCAATTAAATATTGGAAATCCTTTGGATGAAAACAGTCATGTTGGACCGCTTATTGATAAAAATGCGGTAGAGGTGTATTTAAGTGCAATTGAAAAGGCAAAAGTAGAAGGCGGAAACGTGTTGGTTGAAGGGGGTGTCCTAGAAGGAAATGGATATGAGAGTGGTTGTTATGTAAAACCTGTAATTATTGAAGCCGAAAACCATTATGAAATAGTACAAGACGAAACTTTTGCTCCTATTTTATATATTATGAAGTACTCAACAATTGAGGAGGCAATTGAATTACAAAATGGTGTAAAACAAGGGTTGTCTTCAGCAATTATGACCACTAATTTGCGTGAAGCAGAAAGATTCTTGTCTGCTGCAGGAAGTGATTGTGGTATTGCAAATGTAAATATTGGGACTTCAGGTGCTGAAATTGGTGGTGCTTTTGGGGGGGAGAAAGAGACTGGAGGAGGAAGAGAAAGTGGCTCTGATGCTTGGAAAGTTTATATGAGAAGACAAACAAATACTATTAACTATACCGCTGAATTGCCTCTAGCCCAGGGTATTAAGTTTGATTTATAGTTTTTAGTAAAAGGACCGAATCCTCTCATTGCGATTTTTAAAAGATTTTCAGGGTTGTTATGTTTCGTTTTTTATTTTACTTTTACCCAAAAAGAATTCCAACTTAAAATAACCCTCATGAAAAATAAGATTAAAATACTATTTGTACTCGTTGTCGTTTTTAAACTTTCAGTGTCAACGGTCTATGCAAATTGGGTAAATATTCAAATAACAACAGCTATATATGGTTATGAAGTGTCTTGGGATCTGACCGATAGTAACGGAACTATTTTAGCATTTGGCCCCTTGAGTGGAGGGTATTTAAATAACACCACGTATAATCATTATGTTTATTTAGTTGACGATTGTTATAATATGAATATGTATGATTCCTATGGTGATGGATGGAACGGAGGGACTTATAATATTTTGGATTCCGCTTCAGGAGTTGTCTCTTATGCTAATGGAGGATTGGCTTATGGGTCTACTGGCACTGATGTTGTGTGTATAGGTCCTTTTGGTTGCACAAATCCATTAGCTATAAATTATGACTCCACTGCTTTGGTGGATAACGATTCTTGTATTTTTTCAACTTGCACAAATGTTACATTATATATGCAGGACTCTTATGGCAATGGATGGGGTGGTAGTTTATGGACAATAACAGGTGTTGTTGGGGGTAATTTTGGTTCTTTTACACTCCTCTCAGGATCTGCATCACAAGTTAGTTTTTGTTTACCAGATGATTGTTATGATATTAGTGTTACTCTTAATCAGTATCCAGGTGATATTTCTTGGCAACTTGTTGAAGATACAACTGGTAATATTCTCGCCGAAGGATGTAATAGTACAAATCCATGTGCTTTTCTAGGATGCCCATATAATGGGCCAAATCTTTGTTTTCCTGTAATTTGGGGATGTACAGATCCTTTTGCTTCTAATTTTGATTCTTTAGCTACATTAAATGATGGCTCTTGTTTATATCCTGGCTGTTTAGATTCA
>CAWVYN010000006.1:0-12116 GCA_963934425.1 uncultured Flavobacteriales bacterium
GGATGTAAGAAATTTTGGTGCTATTGCAAGAACTGCTGAATGTGCTGGAGTAAATGCTATTCTAATTCCTGAACAAAACTCTGCAGCTATTAATGCTGATGCAATTAAAACTTCTGCTGGAGCATTGTATAAAATAACCGTTTGCCGTACTTGGAATTTGAAACTAAGTTTACAATTCATGAAAGACAGTGGTATACAACTTATTGCGTGTACGGGAAAAACACAAGAAAATATGTATAAGCCGGACTATACTCCGCCAACTGCAATTATTATGGGATCAGAAGAAGATGGAGTTTCTCCTGAATTTTTAAAAATGTGTGATGTAAAAGCAAAAATACCAATGATTGGAAAAATTGCGTCCTTAAATGTATCAGTAGCAACTGGAGTTATTTTGTATGAAGCGATAAGACAGAGAGGTTGATTATGAGTTGGTTTGCCAATTGGTTTAATTCCCCTTATTATCATCTCCTTTATAAAAATAGAGATGAGAAGGAAGCGCAAGTTTTTATTGATAATTTAATTGAAAAACTACAATTAAAAAAAGGCAGCAAACTCATAGATATTGCTTGCGGAAAAGGAAGACATGCTACTTATTTCAATAAAAAAGGAATGAATGTTGTTGGAATAGACTTATCACTTAACAGCATTTCCTCTGCTAAGAAAAATGAAAACCATAATTTGCAGTTTTCTGTACATGATATGCGTGAAGTTTACAAAGAGATTCATTTTGATATTGTCACTAATTTATTTACTTCTTTTGGGTATTTTGAAAATAAAGATGATGAGCAAAAAGCCATAAATGCTATGGCAGGAAACTTAAAATCAGATGGAGTTCTAATCATTGATTTTATGAATATAAAGAAGGTAATAGCCAATTTAGTTTCTTCTGAAAAAAAAATAATTGATAACATTACTTTCAATATAAAAAGAAGTGTACAGAATAATCATATAATTAAAGATATTGAAATTATTGATGGTAATGAAACACGATATTTTCAAGAAAAAGTAAAAGCAATTACATTAGCAGATTTTTCAGCATTTGTTAATGCTGTTGGGCTAAATATTATTGATATCTTTGGTAATTATAAATTAGATGATTTTGATGCCACTATATCTGACAGATTAATTCTTATTTGCAAGAAATGAATATAACAACATTAGGACTACTTTTTTTATCTGTAATTGCTGGCGCAATTTTTGTGGAACTTTTTAATCCCAAAAAAGGGAAAAATATTCAATTACTATTAACTTTTAGTGGGGCCTATTTGTTGGCTGTTAGTTTCTTACATTTGCTTCCTGAATTATTTTGGTATAACACAACAGAAAATATCGGCATCTATATTTTAGGTGGATTTGTAATTCAAATTTTGTTAGAATATTTTTCACAAGGTATTGAGCACGGGCATTTTCATAAAAGCAATATTATTCCTTTTTCAGTTTTAATTAGCCTTTGCTTACATGCACTTTTAGAAGGTGTCCCTCTTGGAGGAGATTTGCATGAGCACGCTCATAATGCCTTACTTTACGGTATTGTACTACACAAAATGCCAGTGGCTATCGTACTAATGACTTTCTTTTTACAATCTAACATGAAAAAATCAAGAGCATATATGCTACTATTTTTGTTTGCAATAATGTCACCACTCGGTGTATATGCTGGAAATATTTTTGATGCTCTTTCCTTCTATCATGATGAGATTCTGGCAATAGTAATTGGGATATTTTTACATATTTCAACTACTATTTTATTTGAAAGCACAGATGGCCACCGATTTAGTTTTACAAAAATTATAACTATTATTGTTGGAACACTTCTTGCTATTTTCAGTTTGTAAAGTTGAATCTTATTCTTTCCAAAATATAATCTTTATTCATAATTTAATAATCAAAAGAACATATATAGAATGGCTAATATTACATTAAAAAATAATCCAATAACAACTTCTGGAAATTTACCAAATATTGGTGAAAAAGCAAAAGACTTTTCTCTAATAGGAAAAGATTTAAAAGAAGTAACATTAAATGATTTTATCGGAGTAAGAGTTGTAATGAATATATTTCCATCTGTTGATACAGGTATTTGTGCTATTTCGGTAAAAAAATTTAATACAAAAACAGCAAGCCTTTCTAATACTAAAGTGCTTTGTATTTCAAGAGATTTACCTTTTGCTCAAAACAGATTCTGTGGAGCAGAAAATATTGAAAATGTATTGACATTATCAGATTTTGTAAATGGCAGTTTTGGAAAAGATTATGGGCTAACTATAATAGATGGTGTATTAGCTAACCTACATTCTAGATGTATTGTTGTATTAGATGAATCGCACAAAATTATTCATACCGAGCAGGTTGATGAAATTACATCAGAGCCAAATTACGAAACTGCTTTATCTGTTTTAGGCTAAGATTCTGCAGTAAATTTATATACATAAGCAGCTATCACAGCTCCAACTATTGGTCCTACAAGATAGTACCAAAAATTAGAAAGAGTATTCCCATCTCCCATTATTGCATCAACTAATATTGGTCCGGTTCCAACTGCTGGATTATATGCCCCGCCTGATATTCCTCCACCAGCAAATGCACCTGCCATAACAGTAAATCCAATTGCTAAACCATAGTAGGAATTCCCATCTGTTTTAGGATTTGTTGCGACATTTAATATGACTAAAACAAGTGCAAAGGTGAAGATAGCTTCTACTGAAAGAATTTGTAAAACGGAAGCTGTCTGACTTGGCCCTACCTCCATAGCGGCACCTCCTACCCAATGTACAAAAATAGCTGCCAAGAATGCACCTGTCAATTGCGAGAGAATATAATTGACAGCTTCTTTTGTAGTAAGTAATCCTCTAAATATCATAGCAATACTTACAGCAGGATTATAATGAGCTCCTGATATGTGACCTCCCATATAAACCATTACCGTTAACATTACTCCTATAGCAAGGGGATCTCCTGTCAATCCTATTGTTAGCACTAAAAAAAATGTGCCTATAAATTCTGTGATATAATTTTTCATTCTTATTCTGTTTTTTAATTTAGTGTAAAAGTATAATAATAATTAATTTGAAAAGAAATTTTGTAACAATTAATTATTTTTGTGACATGGAAATACCAAAATATGCTATCCAATTTGTACTAAATATTTTTCCTCCACTTCTTTTTAATAGAATCGTGCTGAAAGAAATTTCTAATGATTTTATGCAGATGAGAGTTGTGATTAGACGTGCACTATTTAACATCAACTTTCACAAAACTATATTTGGTGGAACTATTTTTTCGGCTTGTGATCCTTACTTTCCAACCATGTATTACCATATTTTTACAAAGAAAAATCGTAAACTTATTATTTGGTTAAAATCTGCTGAAATACAATACCTACGCCCAGCCGACACCTCCTTGAAATTACATTTCAAAATCACAAAAGAAGATATTACTCTTGCTGAAAAAGAATTAGATGAAAAAGGAAAATTCGAAATCTGGCATGATGTTGAAGCTATCAGTAAAAAAGGAATAGTATGTGCTAGAGCAAAAATGCTCGTCTATTTAAGAGATGCTAAAATGAAGAAGAAATTAGGGTTTTAAGCTTTTTGAATTAACACAATAGCATAAGCAGAGACACCCTCTTCTCTGCCTACAAAGCTTAATTTTTCAGTAGTAGTTGCTTTTATTGAAACTAAATCTATATCAACCCCCATGCAACTGGCTAATATTTTTTGCATTTCAGCAATAAATTGACCAATTTTTGGTTTCTGCAAACATATTGTTGAATCAATATTTCCTAATTCATATCCTTTTTCACGAATAAGTATCATTACTTCTTTTAGCAAGATTTTACTATCAACCCCTTTGTATTTGGGATTGTCATCTGGAAAATGTTTGCCAATATCACCTAGATTTACTGCACCTAATAGCGCATCACAAATACTGTGGATTAAAACATCAGCATCAGAATGCCCTAAACCTCCTTTACTGTGAGGAACGGTAATACCTCCAAGCCAAAAATCAAGCCCAGCTTGTAATTGATGTACATCAAATCCGAAACCAATTCTAAAATTCATGATTAGCTTTTTGCTTCTAAGGCACCAAAGTCAAATATTAAAGTAAAACGCAAAGTATTTGCTAGAGGATTACTTCCGTTTATAGAACTACTGGCATCAATAAGGTAAGAAAAGTCCAATGCAAAAACATTGTATTTAACCCCGGCTCCCATAGTAAAATATTGTCTATCTCCTTTTGTTGGGTGCTCATAGAAGTACCCTGCCCTTACTGAAAATTGCTGTGCATACCAATATTCCAAACCAACAGAATAGTTCAATTCTCTAAACTCTTCTTTTGTTCCTCCTGGTGCATCCCAAAAAGATTGAAATACCCCATTTACTACAGATACATCAGGATTCATACCTCCATTAATTTCTCCATCATCATTATAACGGGGTGGAGTTGGGACCAATAATTTATTTACATCAAACTCAATCGACATACTGTTATAGTCATCAAAATTTGTGCCAATTGAAGTCCCAAAACGCATATTAATAGGGATAAAATCTCTTACTGCTGTTTCGGTATAAGAAATCTTATTTCCCAAATTGGAGATATTCAGACCCATTGCCCAATCAAAATCTTTTTTTGCAATTCGAACTTCTTTTTGAAAGTAAGAAGAAATATCAGCAGCAATAGATTGTCCTGCATGTGTTCCCAATCCACCTGTAAGAGTTTGTCCTCCTGTTAAATCGGAATAAATATAGCGAACTGCAATAGCAAGAGAATGATGATCAGAAAGTTTCCTTGCATAAGCACTAGAAATTGCCAATTCATTTGGTTTGTATTGTCCAATTACATTACTATTAATATCCGTGAAAGTAATATCCCCCAAAGAAAAATACCTTAATGACATTCCTATTGTTTCTTTATCATTTCTTTTTAAATACCCTGAAAGATAAGAGAGAGAGATATCTGGGACTAATGATCTTAGCCATGGAACATAATTAATAGCAAAGCCCATATCATCTTCTACAAAAGCATATTTGGCAGGATTCCAATGCATTGAATTTGCGTCAGGAGTGGAAGCTACGCCAACATCTCCCATACCACCACTTCTAGAATCAGGCCCTATAATTAAAAACGGAACGGAAGTTGTAATAGTGTTAAGTTCTAATGGAGCATCTATATTATCACCCACAGTTGATTGTGCAAACATTTCCATGCAAAATACAAGGACGAATACTATCAAAAAAATCTTTTTCATTCTTTAAATCTATTTTAGGGTTGCAAATATATTCTTTTTTATTGAGGGCTATAACGCTTTTATTATCTTAATATTATTAGTTTTTCTGCTTTACTTTCTAAAGTGCCATCTTCCGCTTTAACATTAAAGCGAAAAACATAAATTCCAGCACCCAATTTCTCCCCAGAATTTGTAGTTCCATTCCAATTAATTGGACCTACTCTATAGCCATTATCATAAATATTTTTATTTATAGAAGCAACCATTCTTCCCGATAAATCAAAAATCTGTAATTCTACTTCTAAAAACTCTCCTGCCCTGTTATGCTGAAAATAAAATGCTGTATTATCTTTAAAAGGATTCGGATAATTTAAAAGTTCGGACAAAGAAAAATCTTCAACATTTGTAACATAAAAATCAATGGTTTTCTCAGCAGAGTTGTTAAACACATCCCATACTTTAAGGTGTAAAGTATGATGTCCTTTCTCTAAATCGTAAAAGGGATATGTTAGTTTCCCGCTTTTATAATTATCGGTATCTGCAGTGTAATAATCATTCAAAGAAATAGATTGATTACTCTCTTCGTCTAAAATAGCAACTATATCGTGTCCAATACCATTACCGACTGTATTAATTCCACTAAAATCATTAAGTATAGCAAAAAGCAAAGGGTCTTCATTTGTCATTCCTCCAGAAATAAATTTTTCATTATTGATAAAGAGTTGAATCTCTGGTCCATCATAATCTACCGTAATATCACTGGCTGTTCCCCCAATAGTGAAATTTTCGTCATATCCGCTTGCATCTAACAAGCTATCTCCTGAAATTGCATAATAGGAAATTCTTCCACTACCAAAATTATAGGCAATATCCTTTGGAACCACAAAGGAAAAGCTAAAAATTCCACTACTTACTGATGCCTTTCCTTTATATAATATGTTATTCTGACTTCTATAAGGCATTGGCGTACTACTTTCCTGCCCTAGAGTATTTAGTATCTCCTCTTTATCAAATACAGTGGGGAAAACGAATCCGTTAAAATTACTTACTAAATTCCCATCTTCATCCTCAATTTGTCCTGAGATTGTTACTTCTTCTAAAGCAGAAATTGTATCAGAAATTCCTGTTGTACTAATATTTAAATCAGGATAAGCCAAGCAAAGTGCAGGATCGCCAAGTAACGTGAAATTTCTATTATTAAGTGCTGTTCCGCTATTTACTTTGGTTTGCCTAAATAAATCACCTAGAGTTGGTAATTTCCCATTTTCTTCTTCAAAAAGGACTTTCATAAACTGTTTATTTAAAGAATAATTTGGGAAAGCATAAACTAATCGGCTTGTAGAAAGAAGTGCAATTGCACCGCCATATTTATTTAGAAATACGTATTCTCCTGCGGAAACTCTATCGGGATCATCAAAACGAGAAAATTCACAGGTTGCCGTTACAAAAAGTGGTAAATTGTTTTTATTTTCCCACCTATTAATTTGTCCAACCTCTAAAATCCTTTCTTTACTCCAACCTAATTCTCCTCCATGCCCAGAATAATTAATTAGCAGACTTCCCTTTTCTACACTTTCGGTAATGGCATTTTGTGCATCTGGAGATCTTGGCCCTCCAGGGGTCGATTCTTGTGTAAAGGCATCCAAATAAATCTTTTTAATATTAATATTTTTATAGTTGTCATCAATTATATTAGCCAAACTATCGGCTTGCCACATATGCGTATTCCCATCACCTGCATCTCCATCATCTGCTACAAATGTCACTTTATTTCGCCAATCACCAAAAGACATCTTTCCATTATAATCTTTTACTTTTTGCACCATATTATTTGCTTGATTCAGAGTTTGCACAGGAAACCTGCCAATACCAATATCAACCAAATCGTTAGCAAAATTTCCTTCCATATCATCTAAAAGGCCAAAATAATCATCCGTCACATAGCTATCAGTAGGAGAAACAGAATTGTTAGATTGATAAGAAGGAACAAAGTTGGTATTGTTTGTTATTCTGTTGAGGGGATCATAAGATGCATCTCCAAATAATAATAAGTATTTGAGTTTGTTACTAGGCTTCTTGTAGAACATCCTCAAAAAATCGCGAATGGCGGTAATATCTTGAGCCCCAGATGAAAATTCATTATAGATTTCTTGAGGAGTAACTACAATAGTTTTTATTCCATCTCTTTGCTCATGGTACTGGGCTAAATCATTAGCTGCTAATAAGAAATCGGCATGTGACACGATTACATATTCTACATCATCATCACTTCCATGCAGATTCTGATTACTGATTTTTCCAATAAGTTCAGCAGAATAATAAGAGTCTCCATTAAAAATCAAATACTCTTTTAAAGAATCAGTAGAAGCAATAAAAGTAGTTTGATTGGAGGAATAATTAGCATTTCTCTCTGTTACTTTTATTGGATTTGTTACATCCCAAACTGACAAATTAGAATTTGAATTAGAAATAACAAACTTTGCATTCGCACTATCACCAACAGATCGTATATCTCTAAAGAGCATTTGATGACCACTCATCTTTAGTTCTCTTCTAGCATTTAACTCCATATAATTGAGCCAGCCCACAGAAGTATTTTGTGAAGGATTATAAGTTACTGACAAGTCAAAATTTGAGTTCCCTACAAAAGTTGTGGTTTTAGCCGAAAGTTTAGCATAGTCTCCCGTATAATTTGCATCCACTTGAGCTACTGGAATAGACTGAATATTATTTGAGTTGTTTTTTATTGAAAAAGAAGAAGAAGAAAAAGAGCGAGCTGCTACTGCAGTTTTTATATACACAGAGGTAGATTGTACTAAATTTGGAAAGGAAAAGCTAAAATTGTAAGTATTTGTTAAATCGAATTTTTCACCATACCATTGAGCCCCTGATTTTATAAAATTTTCTAAATCTTCTTCATGAAATATATAATCATCAAATTCATTTACTACAACATCAAAGTTTTGGGCATTTTTACTTTGAATTCTTTTTCCACCACTTCCTAAATCTGCAGTAATAAAATAATAAGTTTTTCGGCTAAATAAATTCTTTTGATGATGATATCTACTATCGGTTTCATTATAGCTCCACCTATCAGTAGATTGTCCATAAAAAAGAATATAATCGTTACTTTCAAAGATTCCATTTGTATTATTGTCTACCACCAAGATTGCATTTTCTTGCAAACCATCATGCCTAAAATCACTATTTAAATTAGGCAACATGCCACCTCCATTACCAAAAATGCGGATTCTTGAGCAAGATAAATTGCTTGTATTTACTCCTAAATCAGATAAATTGGAGTAACTAATTTTATATACCCCATCTTCTTGCACGGCAATTTTATACCAACTGCCACTGGCTAATACAGAATTAGTGTTTTCCTCTGGAAAACTAGATAAGGAAAGTAAAATGGAAAGGGATAAAAAAAGAAACTTTTTCATGCTTGCAAATTTAGTATTAAAAAGATATTAGACAGATTTTTTTAAATTTAACTGACTTATTAACGGCCTTTTGTTCTTATTTATTACATCAATTTTTTAGTGATTAAATACGATAACAAATAAAATTTATATCTTTGTGAAATTGAAATTCGGAACGATTGATAAAAAACAAAGGAAAATGATGAGAAAAATTATAAAAATATTAGCAGTATTTAGCTTTTTGTTGGTACTGTCAACTACTGCAAATGCACAAGATCCTGCATTTAGTCAATTCTATGCTAATCCTCTTTATTTGAACCCTGCATTTGCTGGGGCTTCACCTGGTGGGTGTCCAAGAACGACTTTGAATTACAGAGATCAATGGCCTGGAATTGGAAGAACTTATGTTACCTATTCTGTTGCTTACGATCAACACATCAACTCATTAGGTGGAGGATTGGGTATTATTGTTGCCCAAGATAGAAGTGGAGCTGGAAATTTAAATACTACACATGCATCTCTTTTGTACTCATATCATTTAGAAGTAACAAGAAAATTTTCGATAAAAGCTGGTTTTGAAGCATCTTATAGGATGATAAGTTTAGATTGGAAAAATTTGACTTTTGGAGATATGATAGACTCTAAATATGGATTTATTTATCCAACAAATGAAGATATTGTAAATAATCCTACAGCTGTTAATTTCCCAGATTTTTCTACAGGATTTATCGGTTATTCTGAGAATCTATTCTTTGGTTTTGCCGCTCATCATTTAACACAGCCTAACCAAGGATTAATAAGTGAGAGTCAGTTACCAACAAAACTTACAGCGCATATTGGAGGAAACATTCCTCTTAGTAGATATAAAAATTCTGTAACTACAATTTCCCCAAATTTTCTTTACCAAAAACAACAAGATTTCCAACAATTTAATTACGGCTTGTATGTAAACAGAGGTCCTATGGTTGGAGGTCTTTGGGCAAGGCATAGCCTTAAAAATGTAGATTCATTCATCTTAATGGTAGGTCTTATTCAAGATGCTTTCAAATTTGGTTATAGTTATGACATCACATTAAGTAATTTAAAAAATAGTAATACTTTGGGTGCACACGAACTTTCCTTTACTTTATTTATGCCTTGCAGAAGTAAAAGTAAATCGTTCAATACAATAAGTTGCCCATCCTTTTAGTTATTAATATTATCCTATTAAATAAAAAAAAATGATAAAATCAAGCAAAATAATTTTAGTAGTAAGTTGTCTGTTTATTCTAGGATCATGTTCTAGTACCGGCAACAAATCTTCAAACTCAAAAAGTTCATCCACCACTGGCTGGGATTATAATAATTCCAAAAATGGGGGGTTTGAAACAAACTCAAAATACAAAGAACAAGCTACTGGCCCAGGACTTATGTTTGTGGAGGGAGGGTCTTTCACTATGGGAAGAACCGAGCAAGATGTATTCTCTGATTGGAACAATGTGCCTAAAACAGTTACTGTTTCTTCTTTTTATTTGGATGAAACTGAAGTGAGAAATGTAGATTATTTAGAATATCTTTATTGGATAAATAAAGTTTACGGACAATCTTATCCTGAAGTATATAAAAAAGCTCTTCCAGATACTTTGGTATGGAGAGATAAATTGGGCTATAACGAACCTTATGTAGAAGCTTATTTAAGACATCCTGCCTACAAAAATTATCCAGTAGTGGGTGTGAGTTGGTCACAAGCAAACGATTTTTGTGTTTGGAGAACAGACAGAGTAAACGAAAGAATCCTTATCGATGAAGGAATCTTGAAAGAAGATAACGAGCAAATTGATGAGAATTCTTTTAATACAGATGCTTATTTAGCAGGACAGTATGAAGGAATAGTAAAAAGAAACTTGAAAAACCTTAACCCCTCACTTGGGGAAGAAACAAGATTGGTAAGAATGGAGGATGGGATTCTACTTCCTAGATATCGGCTTCCAACAGAAGCAGAATGGGAATTTGCTGCTCTTGGATATGTTGGAAATACTGAAATGGAAAACACAGATGAGAGAAAGTTATATCCTTGGAATGGTTCATCAGTTAGGAATGGAGACAAAAAAAATCAAGGAGAACTAATGGCAAATTTCAAAAAAAGTAGAGGAGATAATATGGGAGTTGCCGGAAGTCTGAACGATCATGCAGATATCACTGGTCCTGTTCGTTCTTTTTGGCCAAATGATTATGGCTTATTTTGTATGGCTGGTAATGTGTCTGAGTGGGTAATGGATGTGTATCGCCCAGTAATTGAGCAAACTACAACTACTGACCACAGGCCATTTAGAGGAAGTGTTTTCAAAACCCAAAAAAGAGATGAGGATGGTTTTATTGAAGAAAAAGATAGTTTGGGAAGAATTACAATGGTAGATGTAGATGTAGAGGATAATGTGTACAGAAGAAATTATAAAAAATCGGACAATATCAATTATAGTGATGGAGATATAGAATCTCAAATGGGAATTGATTGGAATAATTTCTTAAACGAAAAGTCTGAAGTAGATACTGCAAGTGTGAGAATTGATAAATGGAATATGGATGCTAAAAAGTACAAAGATAATAGAACAGGAAACAGTAGTGAAATGTATGATTACGGAAACACTACATTGGTTACCGATAGAACAAGAATATATAAGGGTGGATCTTGGAAAGATAGAGCATATTGGTTAGTTCCTGGAACTAGAAGATATTTAGATCAAGACCAATCTACTGATGCTATTGGCTTTAGATGCGCTATGGACAGAATGGGAGCTCCATCAAGTGATTTAAGAGAAAACCAAAGAAGAGGCGCTGATTATAGCCAAAAGAAAATGGGAACCAACAGAAGATAGTTTCATTTTTAAATATAACTACAAAACCCCAGCTAACGATTGGGGTTTTCTTTTATAAGAGAATATGCAAATTCAAAAATTATACAAACTTTTTTTAGATCATCCTTTTATTTGTACAGATACTAGAAAAATAAAAGAGAATGGTATATTTTTTGCTCTTAAAGGAGATAACTTTAATGGAAATAAATTTGCAGAACAAGCCATTTTAAAAGGATGCGCTTATGCAATAATTGATGAAAAAGAGTTTTGTAAGAATAAAAAAATAATTTTGGTAGAAAATGTTTTGGAGACTTTACAGTTGCTTGCTAAATACCACAGAGAGCAGATTAATATTCCTGTCATTGGAATAACAGGAACTAATGGAAAAACAACTTCCAAGGAATTAATACATGCAGTTTTATCCTCTGAGAAGAATTGTTATGCCACAAAAGGTAATTTGAATAATCATATTGGTGTTCCATTGAGTATTTTGGAAATAAATAAAAATCATGAGATTGCAATTGTTGAAATGGGAGCTAATCATATTGGTGAAATTACTACCCTTTGCAAGATAGCGCGACCAAATTTTGGAGTTATTACCAATATCGGAAAAGCTCATCTAGAAGGGTTTGG
>CAWVYN010000007.1:0-12017 GCA_963934425.1 uncultured Flavobacteriales bacterium
TTATTTGCTAGCTTTATTAACTCCCAAACATTAATTTCTGCTTTATCACAAATCATACTCAATTCATTAGCAAAAGCAATACTCACATCTCTTGATGAATTTTCAACCAACTTACACATTTCAGCCGTTTTTGCATTAGTTGCATGCAACTCACCTTTTACAAAATGACGGTAAAAATCTTGTGCTGCTTTTGTAGATGCTTCATTCAAGCCGCCAATTACTCTATCATTATGTTCTAATTCATAAATCACTTTTCCAGGAAGTACTCTTTCAGGACAATAAGCAATATTTATTTTTCCTTTGAGCTCTGGCCTTTCTTTAAAAATAATTTTAGCCATTTTATCCGCTGTCCCTACAGGGCTAGTTGATTCTATGATAAATAGATTTCCTTCCTTCAAATTTGGTAAAATCATTCTTGTTGCTGATTTTACATATTTCAAATCTGGTTCATGATCTCCTTTAAAAGGAGTTGGAACAGCAATCAAATACACATCCGCAGTATCAGGAGTAGTGCTTGATTTAAGCAACCCTTTTTCAACCACATGTTTTACTAAACCATCCAATGCCGGCTCAATAATATGAATCTTACCTTCATTAATTGTATCTACAACAGATTGATTTACATCAATCCCTTGCACATTAATTCCTCTACTTGCAATAAGGGCTGCTGTTGGCAAACCGATATAACCCAATCCCATTATTACTACTTTTAATTCTGTCATTTTATTTTTTTGATAGAAATTCTACTATTTTTTCAGATGCTTTTCCATCACCATAAGGATTATGCAATTTACTCATCCTTTCATATATTGAAGCGTCTTGCAAAAGCGCATTTGCTTCACTAACAATTTTTTTCACATTGGTTCCTACCAATATTACTGTTCCGGCTTCTACTGCCTCTGGTCTTTCAGTAGTTTCTCGCATTACTAAAACTGGTTTTCCTAATGATGGCGCTTCCTCTTGCACCCCACCGCTATCAGTAATAATTAGTTTTGATTTTTCCATCAACCATAAAAATGCTTCATAAGGCAATGGTGCAATCAAATCAATATTTACCACATCTGATAAAATCTCATTCACTGGCTTTTGAACATTAGGATTCAGATGAACAGGATAAATAATTTGCACATTGTTTTCTGATGCAATTTCTTTTAAAGCTTTACAAATATTAAGGAAACCTTCCCCATGATTCTCTCTTCTATGCCCAGTCACCAAAATTAGATCTTTATCAGGATTCACTAACCCTTTAAGCATATTTATTTGCTCATTATCAATTAATTTAACTTTTTCTACACCATCTAGAAGAGCATCAATCACTGTATTTCCAGTTACTAAAATCCCATCTTCCAAAATATTTTCTGCTAATAAATTCTGTTTTGATTTCTCAGTTGGAGCAAAATGGAAGTCTGCAATTCTACCAGTAATTTGTCTATTAATCTCCTCAGGAAATGGCGCATACTTATTAAAAGTCCTAAGCCCCGCTTCAACATGACACACTTTTGCATTAGAATAAAATCCTGCAATACTTCCTGCCATTGTTGTGGTTGTATCTCCATGTACAAAAACAAAATCAGGATTAAACTCTTCCAAAACAGGTTTTAATCCATTAATTATTTCTCCCGTTAAATTGTATAAATTCTGATTAGGCTTCATCAAGTTCAAGTCATAATCAGGTGTAATATCAAAAAATGCTAACACTTGATCGAGCATTTCTCTGTGCTGCGCAGTTACACAAATCTTTGTTTCAAAATCTCTGCTTTGGTAAAATGCTTTTACAACTGGAGCCATTTTAATAGCTTCTGGTCTTGTGCCAAATACAATTAATACTTTTTTCATATCTCTTTTTTTAATTCCAAATCCCATACATCTGCCATTGCAGTTTCATCTGAAATTTCTGGTTTCCAATATATCCCGAACCTCCCCTGTTAATAGCTTTCATTTTACAAAGATAGAGATTTTAGCATTTACTGGCATAAAAAAACCCCTTAGCAAGAAGGGGTTTTTCATTAGCTTTATAAACAAGTTTTAATACTCCCACAAATCGTGTTCTATATTAAACAGTTCTGCTTTTATTTCTTCTGATTTTAAAATAGCATCTAATCCAATCATATATTCATCAATCTCTCTATCCATTACATTTGATTGTTTGACAATATAAGAAGAAAACATCCTTTTCCAGAAAATGTCATCATATGTTCTTCTCTCTGCATCATTCTTCATTAAGTTGAAAATCTCAGCATTTGCAAGTATTGCTCTTGCCTCTGGGAAATATACCCAAAATAAAGGATCAAAGAAGCCCGTTGGCTCTCCAGTAATTTCATCCTTTCCTTCTTGTAAAGGGCAAATTCCAATAATTCTTACATCCATAACCGATCTTTGCTTATCAAAAAACCATTCTTCTTTTATTCTCCATTTTTTTACACTTGTTCGGTCAAAATCAACTTTCATTAGGGTATCCTTTATTGCATCTTCTTCGTCGCTAGACCAATCGATCACCTGCATTATTTCTTCCCTAGCTCCACCAATCTTTTTAATATCTTCTTGTGTCATTTCTACCTTAAATTCATCATCATAAATAGCATTGGCATAGGCAGTAATGCTTCCTTCAACAACTCCATCCATGATAACATCTATCAAGCTTCTTCTATCGTTTGGTTGGTTATTCCCTGGCTGAATAGCAGGATAATAAAAAGGGTGATTTACTTTTTCACGCAAATCAATCTCACGCCAAATTTTTCTAGACCACATTACATCTGCTTGTCTTAAATGCGGATAGGGTTGCACTTCTCTGTTTTCATAAGTTGTCTTACGATCGTAAGCGCCATCTAAAATATCTTGTGCATTTCCAGTCGTGGAAATCATCAAGAACGAAATAAATAGTAAAATAAGATTTTTCATAATAAAATTATTTGATTTTTAAAACTAGTGGAGGTAATGATCTAGTAGCTGTTCCTTTGGCATCTGTTCTTCTTGCCATAATATTAGAAACAGTTATAGAATTACCTGATTTTGTATTGTTAATAATTGCATTTATTCTTGTTGTGAATATTTGTCCATTGACAGTTTCTGTAACCTGATCTCCTTTATAAACAGTTGTAAAAGAATAAGCAACAACCTTATATCGAACGCCTTTGAAATCGAAATCCTCTAACTTGGCTTGTATTCCGCCTGCTGCTAACATTCTTTGTTTTTCAATTACCCCTTCCGATTTTCCGCCAATTTTTGGTGTTGGAGGAGGTACTTCCTTTACTCTAAAATCCATAGCTCCCATTCTTGTTCTTTTACCATCAAGAGTAGCAAACAAAGTCACTGTTGATTTACCTTTCTTAGTTGGTCGTGCGATCCATTCTCCTGCAGTTTTTTTAGTAGCACGAATATTTCCATTAGTAATAGAAGCGCTAATATCTGCAGCCGCAAAACCAGGAACAGAAATTTTTACAGGATTATCAACCTCCAAATAAAACACATTCATATTTACAGGAGAAACAACTACACTTTTTGAAGCTACTAAATATTCGCCACCAAAAGGATAATATTTAGTCCCTGTTTCGGTTTTCATAGCAATCAATCCTCCCCATTTTTTTATTCCTTCTGAAGAAGTTCTTGTTGCAAACAAGCCTTTACCATTCATAACTTTTACAGTGTCATAATCATCGCCAATCATTTGATATTCTCCTACACCTACACTATCATATTCATATTCACCTACATAAATATCCGGATTCTGACTCTCATTTTTTGCAGTAATAAAAATCTCAGCCCTGAATGAGTCTCCTCTTAAAATAAAATTTGATTTTGGAATTGCAATTCCTTCAGCAGAAGTAAATTTTAACGATTTTGCATCTATATCTTTTTTTAAAAAATCAATAACATCAGCTTCCGCATTTTTTACATCTGATTGCATCTTAGATAATAATGTTAATGCGCCAACCGCTGGCATATCATAAAAATAATATTCTTCCCAAGTTAAATCTTTTCCTTTTCTTTGCTTATCACTAACATTAGTGCTTGATTTAATACTTTCTATCAACTGTTGATTATCCCCTGCCACATCAGTTAAGAAACTGCTAAATTCTAAAATATTATCCTTTAATATTTTAGCTCTATTATCCTTAATACCTTTTGGCCAAAACAAATCCCCAGAAGAGTTTCTATCTGATTTATTATGTAGGAATCCAATTTTCTGGTTTTTCTGAGCTAAGGTCAAATCTTTAAATTCCTTAGTAATCTTTTTTTCATCAATTGGCTTTCCATCTTCTGGATCTAAAATTTCCCAATCTTCTCCAAGATAAACTTCTTCCTTGTCAGTCTTATGTACTAAATCGTATTTCATATGTTGAATAAACATAAATAATTCATCAGACATTTTCTTAATCTCGTATGCTTTATCTCTAACTTCTTTATACTTTTCTGGATTATTTTCTGCTGCATTCTCAAAAGCAAAATAAGTTTCTGTATTCTTTGAGGAAAAGTTTGATGTCGTTCTTTCTATACCTTTGTTCACCTCAAAGAATGAGTCCAACACTTCCTTTGACACATTAAGTGCAAGAAGTGCTGTTAGCACTAAATACATCATATTTATCATCCTCTGCCTAGGACTTAACTCACTGGGGTGATTTCCTGCCATTTATTCGTTTCTTAAAAAAAAATTATTTATTCGGATTCATTGCATTTAACATATTAGCATACACATTATTAAGTGCTGATAAGTTCTCTGCTAATTTACCAACTTCCTGTTGGAAGCGCTTAGAGTCTTCAATGGAAGTACTCAAGTTTTGTAAAAATTGTGTAGATGCTTCCATTTGTTGAGAAGAAGTTTGTAATTGCAATTCGTATAAAGAATTCAGTGCATTCATATTTTTTACTCCCTCTTGAATCTGTTGATTGTACTCAGAAATAGCTCCAGCCGCTTCAACTGTTTCGTTTAATTTAGTAGCAGTCTCTCCAAATTTTCTAAGCCCATCACCTAAACTTTCTATTAGTTTATCTTCAATTTTAGCTCTTTCCAGAGCTTTGTCTAATTGTTGTGCAGGAGTTCCTTTTTTCTCTGGATCGTTCATATAAGCCAATTCAGGATAAACTAAACTCCAATCTGGATCTTCTTTTGGACTCTCAAAAGCAGAGAAGAAGAAAATTACTGCTTCTGTTCCTAACCCCAGTATTAACATTATAGATGCTCCAGGCAAATGTTCTATTTTAAATAGTGCTCCTAAAATTACTAATGATGCCCCCCAGCCATACAAACGAGACATAAATAATTTAAATCCCGGTTTATTTGCTAATTCCTTTATTGTCATTTTTTTTATTTTTTAACTTAATTATTATTCAAAATCTTGTTTGTCTCTTCCTAAGAAGTCAACTGCACATCTAAATCCTATATAACATTTTGCAGTGTCTTGGTATTCATAATCTCTTGTACTTGTCTGTATAAAATAGGAAATATCTTTCCAAGAACCACCTCTAATCACTTTTCTTTTTAATACTTCAGAATCAGCATCCTCAGAATCCAATCGGTAATCCATATTCATATCATGTGCGTATGAGAAAGCGGACTCATCAAAAGTATTGGATGTCCATTCTGAAACATTTCCAGCCATATCATAAAGTCCATAAGCATTTGGATTATAACTTGCAACCTTTACTGAGCGCAAACCACCATCTGCTGTATAATTTCCTCTTAGTGGCTTAAAGTTTGCCAAGAAACATCCCTTATGATTTCTGGTGTAAGGCCCTCCCCAGGGGTATGGAGATAAGTCCATTCCACCTCTAGCGGCATATTCCCATTCCGATTCTGTTGGTAATCTGAAATCTGGAAGAGTTGTCTCATTATTTCTTTTTAAGAAACGATTCATTATTTGGGTTCTCCATTTGGTGAAAGCAACTGCTTGACCCCAATTTATTCCTACTACAGGGTAATCATCAAAAGCAGGATGCCAAAAATACTCATCTGTCATTGGCTCGTTAAAAGCATATGCATAATCGTGCATCCAAGCAAGAGTATCTGGGAAAATACTAACTTCAACATCTTTTAAGAAAACGGACCGATCTCTTTTTCCTGTGGCATCATTTTCTCTATTTGCTTTTTGCGCAGCTTTTTTCAAGTCCATTTCTTGGTACAAATAAATTAATTTTCTAGTATCAATTTCTCTTTTGCCGTTGAATCTTTCATGCTCTGGAAGATACATCTCTTCTTCTAATATTTCTCTCACCTCAATTTCATCCCATCTAATCCTCTCTGTCCAATTGATAAGTGCTGGCTCAATAAAATTTCCATACTCATCTTCTTCAATTAAATGCCCTTCTATACCAGCATCTCCAAGAATTCTGTGTGCAATAGAATCTCGTACCCAATTGGTGAATTGACGATATTCATTATTTGTGATCTCTGTTTCATCCATGTAGAATGCGGCAACAGAAACCGTTTTTGCTGCAGTAACATTAGCAAAAGGCACATCCTGATCAGATGGTCCCATTACAAAACTACCTTGTGGAATAAATACCATTCCGTAAGGATCTGTAGGTTGCCAGATAGCTCTATCTTGAGTTCCAATTAATTCACCATTACCGGAATTACCGCAACTGCTTAAAATCGTAATAATTAATCCAAAAAATAATATTCGTTTCATAGTTTCTATTTTTGTTTCTCGCTAGGCGAAAGTGATTACTCTTTAATTTTAAAAATCATCATACATCTTTTTGGAAGGTGCACAATGATTTTGGTTAATTTCATTTCTACTTTTATAAGAATCTAGGGTTTTTGTAACTCTTCACGGGTCTATCGTAAGAAACCTTGAAGCAATAACCTAACATAAATTCTAAACTATTATTTTTAATCTCTGACATAACAACATCATATGCTATACCAAATTTTAAATCATCATTAATATGCATTCCTAAAAGTGCAATTACCCCTTCATCTAATCTATAACTAACACCTCCCCAAAGCTTATTATTATATAATACATTGGTATTAATATCCAATTGCGAAGAAGATCCATCCGATTTCAAATAAATGGAAGGATTAAGTGTAAACATTGGATTTAATTCATGAGCGTAACCGGCAATAAGAAAATAATGTCTTGCTAATTCTATTTGACTAGTTGACCACTCAACAGTAGGCTCGTTTATATGAGATGTTGAAAGGCCAATATAAACATCTTGCGTATTATAATATACTCCAAAACCAAAATCCATAGCAGAACCCTTTGCGTCTCCTGTAGGAATAACATCGTCTCCAGCATCAGCAGGCTCAAACCAACCTCCATCAGCACCACTTTGGAACATTCCTAATGAAAGTCCAGCTCCCAATTGTCCAGCTCCTAAATCGGTTCTGTAAGCATAAGTTAATTGTAGGCCTAAATTACTAAATGCTGCAATATCGTCTTTTACAATATTAAGACCTATCCCACCATGAATTGCTGGAATGCCAGCATCTACACTCAAATTGAGAGTTGTTGGAGCTCCTTCAAACCCCATCCACTGTGAACGATGAAGTGCAGTAGCACAAATAGCTTGGTTACTTCCCGCATAGCCAGGATTGTTCGCTAATTTATTAAACATATTTTGACTAAATTGAGGATCTTGTTGTGAAAAAGCAAGCCCTGCAATCAGCAAAAAAGATATAAATAATACTGTTTTTTTCATATTCAATTTTCTCTTGTTTGTTAAGTTTTGAAGTCGCTAAAATAGTCATTTTTTATTTAACAGGTAAAAAATCAGAATAAACTGAAAAAATTAATCGAGCTTTTGGTAGGTTTTTATCCACCTTTCTGGTGGCACTCCTTGATTAGACTGCTCGTAATCTCGATAGGAACAAGCTACAAAATAATTATCTTTCTTCTTTTTTTCAGAAGTAGAAAAAGGTACTCCAATCCACCATCTTCCAGTTTTATTGCTTTTATAAAATTGCACTTCATTCAGTCCGTCATCAAAAGAAACCGTGTATTTAGTGCACTCATTTAAGTTCGGATTCAACTCATTCTTTCTTTGTTTAAATCCATCCAAAAAATACCAAAACATTTGAGCAATGAGTTTTGCTGTTTGTCCAAAATTATCCAAACTATTACTGTATTCAAAGATACCGCAAGAAGTTACTTTGTCACTCAAACCAGCATAGCGCACAATACTACAGCTTTCTGCTCCGTTTAGGCCATTTGGACTAGCATAAGCATTAGCTGAAGCAACAGCATTGGCTATTGCAGAAATATCAAAACTTAAAAAATCAGTATTGCGCATAATAGGTTCTACTTCAAACAAATTTGCTTTTACAAAGCCCAAACGATAAGCATCAAAATGGATTTTATCAAGCATTTCAATGGCTGCTGGGCTTTCAAAATAGGATTGATAGGCAATATTGCAGTAGTTGAATAAATGATTTGGCTGATAAGAAATCATCTTACTCAAATAGGAATGAGAATGAATTTTATCTTCTTCAGCTCCTAAATCAAAAGCATTATCCACAGAAGTAAATGTAATAATTTTTCCGATAGATGCGTATGCTTTATAGATAGCATAAGAAATATCTTGTCCGCCACCAATTACCAGAGGAATTATGCTGTTCTCCAAAAGAGCAGCACACACTTTTTCAATTTGTTTGAAAGATTCTCTTTTAGTTGGCATTAGTTGCAAACTTCCTAAATCAACCAATGAGGGCAATTCCTCAAAATGCAAATTGTAAAATTCCTTTCTGATGATAGAAAAATCATTGCACTTATTTTCTGTACCCTCACATTCGGCAATTGAGAAAAAAGCAATTTTTGCATTTGCAATTTCCGGAAAATCATTGGTAGTATGCTTTTTTATGCAATGTCCAATTTGAGAAGATTGCCAATTATTTATTAGCAAATCATCTTCAATAGGAAGAAAATGAGAAGATAAATTATACAAGATTCTTTATTTTTTCTGTTGCTCTTTCAGCAAAGATAAACAATCTTCTCTACTTAAACTTTTAGGCTCTGTATCTTTCGGGATCTTAAGGTTAATCTTTTTGCCTTTTTCAGTAGTAACTTGGACAAACGGCCCGTATCTTCCATTGAGTACTTGAATAAGCGGCTCCCCATCAAAATTATTTATCAATCTATCTTTATCAGCTTGAATTTTTATTTTGATGAGTTCAATTGCTCTATCCAATTTGATAGTTAACGGGTCTTCTTCATCCGTTTTTTTGATGGATGTAAATTTGCCTTTATAACGCAAATAAGGACCAAATCTACCAATTGCAGCAACCACTTCTTCTCCTTCAAAATCTCCAACAACTCTTGGCAATCTAAAAAGCTCAAGAGCTTGCTCTAAATTTATGGTTTGTACTGTTTGCTCTCCAATTAGGGAGGCGTATTTTGGTTTAGGATCTTCATCCGATTCTTGGCGTTCACCAATTTGCACCATAGGGCCAAATCTACCAACTCGTGCATATATATTGCTTCCACTTTTCGGATCTTGTCCTAATAGCCGTTCGCCTGATGCTCTATCAGCATGCTCATCTACTTCTAACACTTTTTGATGGAAAGGGCCGTAAAAAGCAGCTATCATTTCATTCCATGCTTTCTTGCCTTCTGCAATATCATCAAACTCACTTTCTACTGAGGAGGTAAAACCATAATCCATAACATTATTGAAATTCTCTTGAAGAAAATCACAAACTACAGTGCCTTCAGAAGTTGGAAAAAGTTTTCCTTTTTCTACTCCAAAATTTTCTGTGCGCTTTTCTTCTTTCAGCTCCCCATTTTTTACAATGATTGCCTGAATTTCTCTTTGCTTTGCTTCTGTAGTTTGTTTTACCACATATTTTCTATTTTGAATGGTAGAAATTGTAGCAGCATAAGTAGATGGCCTTCCAATACCCAACTCTTCTAGTTTTTTTACCAAACTTGCTTCTGCATATCTAGGAGGATGTTTACTGAATCTTTCCAGTCCAAGTATCTCATTTTCATTTACATTCGCTCCTAACTCTAAAGGTGGGAGCATGCCTTTTTCTGTTTCTGTTTCATCGTCTTTTCCTTCCAAATACACTTTCATAAATCCATCAAAAGTAATCACTTCCCCTTTTGCAATAAACTTTTCATCAGTAGTAGAAACATTTATTTTTGCAGTTGTTCTGTCTAATTGTGCATCCGTCATTTGAGATGCGATTGTGCGTTTCCAAATAAGGGCGTATAATTTCTGATGAGCACTTTCACCATCAATTGTACTTTTACTCATATCTGTTGGACGGATGGCCTCATGTGCCTCTTGAGCTCCCTTTACTTTTGTGCTAAAAGTTCTTCTTTTGGAATAATTTTCACCATAAGAATTACTGATGGCAGTTTGAGCAGCCGAGAGCGCATCATTAGATAAATTCACGCTATCGGTACGCATATAAGTTATTTTTCCTGATTCGTATAACTTTTGGGCTACCATCATGGTTTGCGTTACAGAAAATCCCAATTTTCTAGAAGCTTCTTGTTGTAGAGTAGAAGTTGTAAAAGGAGCAGAAGGTGATTTTTTTGCTGGCTTTTTTTGCACATCCTCAATTTTAAATTCTGCAGATTTGCATTTTTCTAAGAAGTTTTTCGCATCGTTTAAAGAACTCATTCGTTTGGGAAGTTCAGCTTTGAATTGTTTGCCCTCAAGAGTGGTGAATTCTGCCATTACTCTAAAAGAAGAACTACTATTAAAGTTGATTATTTCTTTTTCTCTTTCTACAATTAATTTTAGGGCAACCGATTGCACTCGCCCAGCTGAAAGTCCTGGCTTTATTTTTTTCCACAAAATTGGGGAGAGTTCAAAACCCACTAATCGATCTAAAATCCTACGCGCCTGTTGTGCATTTATAAGGTTTTGATCCAATTCTCTTGGATTTTCAACTGCATTGGTAATTGCTTTTTTGGTTATTTCATGAAACACGATTCTTTTAGTATCTTTTTTATTCAGATCAAGTGCCTCTGTTAAATGCCAAGCAATAGCCTCTCCTTCCCTGTCCTCATCAGTTGCAAGCCATATGGTATCTGCTTTTTTCACTTCTGCTTTTAGCTCGTTCACTACTTTCTTTTTATCCTCTGAAATAACATAATTGGGTTTAAACCCATTTTCAATATCTATTGCCATTCCTCCCTTTTTAGGTAAATCACGAATATGCCCAATACTAGATTTAACCGTAAAATCTTTACCTAAATAATTTTCTATAGTTTTCGCCTTTGCTGGCGATTCTACAATTACTAAATTCTTGCCCATAATCAATTTCAGTTTTTAATTCCTTTTGCAAATAAAAGAAGTTTTTTTTGAATTCTCCAAATCCAAATTTTACTGACACATACATTATATTATATATAATATAAGAAAATTTGATTTATGACACATTGTCAGTTTGACAGATTTTTTATTTAACTTTGCAGCCGAAAATTATGAAAATGGATTTTGAGAATTTAATAGGGAAACAGATTGACGAAAAAAGGCAAGGTGAAACACTTTCTATTGCTAAAGCAAAAAATAGTGGCAAAAAGATGTATATCGAAAGTTATGGTTGTCAAATGAATTTCTCTGATTCTGAAATTGTAGCATCCATTCTTTCTGGAGAAGGATTCTCTACTACAAATGATATAGAAAAAGCTGATTTGGTTTTTGTAAACACTTGCTCTATCAGAGAAAAAGCCGAGCAAACTGTTAGAAAAAGATTGCAAGTATATAATTCTATTAAAAAGAAGAAAAATCCAGCAATGGTAGTTGGTGTTTTGGGCTGTATGGCAGAAAGGTTGAAAGAGAAATTCTTGGAGCAGGAAAAACTTGTAGATATTGTAGTAGGCCCTGATGCTTACAGAGATTTACCAAACCTAATAAAGCAAACAGATGATGGACGAAAAGCGGTAAATGTAATCCTTTCTAAAGAAGAAACTTATGCGGAAATAAGCCCAGTTCGTTTGGGTGGAAATGGGGTTACTGCTTTTGTTTCTATCACTAGGGGATGTGATAATATGTGCACTTTTTGTGTAGTACCTTTTACAAGAGGAAGAGAAAGAAGTAGAAATCCGGAAAGTATAGTAGAT
>CAWVYN010000008.1:0-12012 GCA_963934425.1 uncultured Flavobacteriales bacterium
GAAGCAATGGCCACTGCAGTTTTTGACAAATACAATATCAATGATTTTCAGGTAGATTTATTTAGAAGAAAAAATGAGCCAAATCCTGTTTTGTTTCAAGAGCTTAAAAACTTAATGTCTCACTTTATTTGGAATTGGGAAGATTATCTTGACAAACACAAGATTACTGCTTAAATTCCTGTGTAATGAAAAGGTGTAATTTTCAACAATTCTTTTTTTACTTTTCCAGAAACATCCAAATTTGAAATAAAGTCAGTAATACTGTCCTTAGTAATTTTTTCATTCTTTCTGGTAAGTTCTTTCAAAGTTTCGTAAGGATTTGCAAATCCTTCTCTTCTTAGAATAGTTTGAATCGCCTCAGCAACTACTGTCCAATTATTTTCTAAATCAGCATCAATTGCTTCTTTGTTAAGCAATAATTTCTCTAATCCCTTTTCTAATGAAGTAAAGGCAATAATCGTATGGGCAAAAGGAACACCAATATTTCTAAGCGCTGTACTGTCTGTCAAATCTCTTTGCAGACGGGAAATAGGAAGTTTATTTGTTAAAAATCCAAAAACAGCATTTGCCATTGCTAAATTCCCTTCTGCATTTTCAAAATCAATAGGGTTTACTTTATGCGGCATAGCAGATGATCCAATCTCTCCTTTTTTGATTTTTTGTTTGAAATAATCCATAGAAACATAAGCCCAGATATCTCTGGAAAAATCAATAAGTATAGTATTAATTCTGCTTAGATTATCTAAAAGTGCTGCTAAATTGTCGTAATGCTCAATCTGCGTTGTAGTTTGTTGTCGTTTCAACCCTAGTGCAGAAGAAGTAAAGTCATTCGCAAAATTTATCCAATCAATCTCTGGATAAGCAATATGATGTGCATTAAAATTTCCTGTTGCTCCACCAAATTTTCCAGAAAAAGGAATACTTTTTAATAATGTTAATTGATTCTCAATTCGCTCTACAAAAACCATTATTTCTTTTCCTAATCTAGTCGGAGAAGCCGCTTGTCCGTGCGTTCTGGCTAGCATAGGAACCTCTTTCCACTCTTTTACTTTACCTTTTAGACCTTTTAATATTTTTTTAAGATGAGGTAAATAATTCTCCTCTATGGCATTCTTAATTGAAAGCGGAACAGCGGTATTATTTATATCTTGTGAAGTAAGGCCGAAATGAATAAACTCTTTGAATTCTTGCAACTTCAATTTGTCAAACACTTCCTTCAAAAAATATTCTACAGCTTTTACATCATGATTGATCTTGTTTTCAATATCTTTTATTTTTTGCGCATCTTTTACAGAAAATTCTTTGTATAGTTTTCTTAAATCAGAGAATTTCTCAGCAGGAAAATGATTCAAATGTAAAATGGAGCTGTTACATAGAGCAATAAAATATTCTACTTCTACCAAAAGCCGATATTTTATCAAAGATTCTTCGGAAAAATACTGCTTCAAATTTTCTGTTTTTTGACTGTATCTTCCATCAATTGGTGATATTGCAGTTAAAGCATTGAAATCCATTTTTATCCGTTTTAAAGAAGCTGCAAATTTACTAAATAATTGTGTAATGGCTCCGATTTTGCTAAATCATAAATAAAGCTATTTACCTATTTTTCTTTTCGTATTTTTGAAAAATGAATTTAATAATAGTTTTGGTTATTATAATTTTGCTAATTGGACTTATTGGTTGTATAATTCCTCCCTTACCAGGGCCTCCTATTTCATTTTTAGGAATTTTGCTTTTGCATTTTTGCACTTCATATACTATTGATTTAGAAACTTTATGGTTATTAGCTGCAATCGTTTCTCTTATTACATTTTTGGATTATTGGTTACAAATTTATGGAGTAAAAAAGTTTGGAGGAGGGAAGAAATCGATCAATGGCACTATCTTAGGATTGGTTTTAGGGCTTTTACTTTTTCCACCATTTGGCGTAATAATTGGCCCGTTTATCGGCGCATTCTTAGGAGCAAAAATGGAAGCAAAGGAAGACACAAATCGTGCAATAAGAATTGCAATGGGCGCATTAGCTGGCTTCTTGGGCGGTACAGTGCTCAAATTTTCTGTAAGTATTTATATCACAGTTTTATTTATCAAACAATTTGGGATTTTTTAATGAAATACAAACTTTCAGTTGTTTCCTATGTTAATACTATTCCGTTTATTTATGGATTAAAGCAATACGGATTAGACAAGAAGTTGGATATCAGTTTGGATATTCCTTCCACTTGTGCCGAGAAATTACTTTCAAGAGAAGTAGATATTGGTTTGGTTCCTATTGTCGTATTAAAGCAATTAAAAGACGCTCAAGTTGTTTCTGATTATTGTATTGGGGCTAATGGTGCTGTAGATACAGTTTGTATTTTCTTGGATGTTCCAATTGAGGAAGTGGAAGCTATTCTATTGGATTACCAATCCAGAACATCAGTGGAGTTATTAAAAATTTTGCTAAAAGAATATTGGAGAATCTCCCCAAAACTGATTGAGGTAAATGAAAATTATGAAACTAAAATAAGCGGAAAAACTGCCGGACTTATAATAGGTGATAGAGCTTTTCATTTCCAAGATAAATTTAAATATGCTTATGATTTGTCAGATATTTGGAAAAAAATGACTGGATTGCCTTTTGTTTTTGCTTGTTGGATTGGAAACAAAGAACTAGATGAAGGTTTTAAAAAAGAATTTAATAATGCACTTAAATTTGGAGTTGAGAATATTGAAGAAGCCATTAAGTCTTCAGGCGATATTTATAGCCATTGCAAAACCCCTCAGGATTATTTAAACAATAAAATCTCTTATTTATTAGATGAAGAGAAAAGAAAAGGGATGGAACTATTTTTAGAAAAAGTCTAATCCACTAATCGCTTCATTCTTCTGTAATCGATACAGCCATCTACTAAACTTTCAAATTCTTTTAGGGCTTTTGGAGCACCATAATAATCGACAACCCTTTTTTTATCTTTCCCGTTGTTAATGAAAGTTATGGTTTTTGGTAAGTCACTAATATTTGCTGTGTATTTATCTTCCAATTCAAAAAAGCTAATTTCAACCGCTTTTTTTAGGATGTAATTGATAATCTCCTTACTTACCGAGAATTCATAATCTCCTATTCTATCTACAAATCGCTCCCCATGATAAAAGGCAGATCCATCAGAGAAAATTTCCATTTTATAAATAGGGCAGGTACCATAGCAAGGAGTTCTCTCTAATGAAATGACAAGTTCTTTTTTTATTTCTTTTACTTTTGTTTCTGTGTTTTTTTTACTGCTTCCACAAGAAAATAAAACTAAAATGAAAAGGAGGAAAAACCGATTCATTATTTCTTTCTGTTTTTTATTTGTTGCTCTTGCTTTCTTTGCATTTCTTCCAGTTTCTTCTGAAATTTAGATTTTGGCTTTGCTGGCTTCTTTTTATTAGCTTCCAATTGCTCCAGTATTTCCTCATCATCAATAAATCGTTTCATAAAATATTGTTGTGAAAAAGTAAAAATATTTGCTAAGAAATAATAATAAGAAAGTGCAGCAGCATAGTTGTTGAAAAATCCTAAAAACATCACTGGCATAAGATACATTATCCACTTCATTTGCTCCATTTGCGCTCCCATAGATTGACTATTCATTTTGGTGTACATAACTGTAGAAACGGTCATTAAAAGGGTAAACAAACTTACATGATCGCCATAAAAAGGAATATCCCAAGGGAGTGTCATAATAGAGTCGTAAGAAGATAAATCGTCCGCCCAAAGGAAGCTTTTTTGCCTTAACTCAATAGAGGCAGGAAAAAATCGAAACATGGCAATAAGTATCGGAAACTGAAAAAGCATTGGTAAACATCCTCCCATTGGGTTTACGCCAGCTTTTCTATAAAGTGCCATAGTTTCTTGTTGCGTTTTCATTGGATCTTTCTTTTTGTACTTTTCTGTAACTTTATCAATCTCTGGCTTTAACACTTTCATTTTAGCTTGAGATAAATATGCTTTATAAGTGAAAGGCGATAGTGCCAGTTTAATAATAATGGTAAGCAGTAAAATAATCAGACCATAATTACTCATATATTTACTTAAGAAATCAAAAAGGTTAATGATGATGTATTGATTTACCCAACCAAAAATCCCCCAACCAAGTGGAATTAATTTCTCAAAACCAGCATTGTATGATTTTAATGTTTTGTAATGATTTGGGCCAAAATAAAATTGAAAATTAAGTTGTTCGTTATTTTTATGTTGATAAGGAAGCTCAAACTGAGCCGATAAATCTTTTATGTATTTTGAGTTTTCATTCTTTTCAGATTCCAAATGAGTTGGTTTTTCAAAACCATTTTTTGCAATAAATATACTACTAAAAAACTGTTGTTTAAACGCAACCCAATTTAATCGGGCAGTTATTCTTTCTTCATCTGTTGCGGTAAAGCTTAAATAATCTACCTCTTTGTCTGCACTATATTGGTGTTGAATTCCAGTATACATGTCTTGGTTAGATTTGCTTTTTTCAGTTTGAGGCGTTTTCATTTGCCACTGCATTTCCATGAAATTCACCCCTTGAGGAATTAATGATTCCATTCCAACCAAATTAATATCAAAATCGATTAGATATTCATCAGAAAGTGTATACAGATATTCCAAATAATGATTGTCATCCACAATAAGTTTCATGCTGAGGGAATTTCCATTTTGCTTTGAAGAGAAAAATAAATTTTCTGTTTCAATAGGATTACCTACTGTAAATTTTAAATTGAATCTTGATGAGTCTGCATCAAAAAGTTGTAAAGGCAAACTATCAGAAGTCTGAAACTCTTTTAAAATAACTGAGGAAATTCTACCACCTTTATTTGAGAAAATAATTTTTAGTTTTTCATTTTCTAGAACGGACTCTTTTTCTGTTCCTATTGCTGTATTTGCAAATATCCCATACTGATTAACAAATTGTTGGTTAAATAAAGAGTCAACAATCGCATCTGCTATTATTTCTGTTTTACTTTGCTCAATTTGAACTTCATTGAGAGTAGTAGTAACAATTTCTGTAGTATCTTTTTTCTCTGTTTTCGCAACTTCTACTTGAGGAAAGAAATAAGTATTGAAAATAATGAGAATAAACCCCATTAATAAAAGTCCTATTAAAGAATTTTTATCGTATTGTTTCATTATTTCTGATTAAGACAGGCTTCTATAAAATTGATAAATAGGGGGTGAGGAGATGAAACTGTGCTTTTGTATTCCGGATGAAATTGTACGCCAACAAACCAAGGATGTTTTGGGATTTCAATAATTTCAACCAAATTGCTCTTAGGATTTACACCTGTTGCCTTCATTCCGGCATGTTCAAAATCTTTTAAATAAGTATTGTTAAATTCATATCTGTGCCTGTGCCTTTCTTTAGTTGTTATTTGTTTGTATGCTTTTTTAGTTTTTGAACCATTTTTAATTTTGCAAGGAAACGATCCTAAACGCATAGTGCCCCCCTTATTAATAACCTTTTTTTGCTGCTCCATTATATCGATAACAGGATATTTTGTATTTTCATCAATTTCAGTGGTATGTGCTTTTTTAAGTCCAATTACATTTCGGGCAAATTCAATAACGGCACATTGCATGCCAAGGCAAATACCGAAAAACGGAATATTATTTTCTCGGACATATTTTATAGCATGTATCTTTCCTTCAATTCCTCTATCACCAAAACCGGGCGCTACTAAAATCCCATCCAAATTCCCCAATTCTTTTTCTACATTCTTGGCTTTAATATTTTCTGCATGAATCCATTTAACTTTCACTGCACAATTGTGTGTTGCTCCTGCATGAATGAATGCTTCTGAAATCGATTTATAAGAATCTTTCAGCTCAATATATTTTCCAATCAAACCAATACTCACTGTTTTTTTTGGACTTTTTAATTTCTTTAGAAAGCCATTCCAGTTATCCAGATTCAATTTGGTAGAATCATTCAAGTTTAGCTTTTTCAAAACCACTTTATCAAGACCTTCATCTAGCATTTTAACAGGCACTTCATAAATAGAATCTACATCAATCGATTCGATTACAGCTTCTTCTTCTACATTACAAAACAGGGCAATCTTTTTTTTGATGTTAGAATCCAAATTGTGTTCGCTTCTACAAACTAAAATATCTGGCTGAATACCAGATTCTAGAAGTGTTTTTACAGAGTGTTGAGTTGGTTTTGTTTTCAGTTCTCCAGAAGCTTTTAGGAAAGGAACCAAAGTAAGATGAATAAATAAAGCATCATCTCCCAACTCCCATTTTAGTTGCCGAACTGCTTCAATGTAGGGTAAAGATTCAATATCACCTACTGTACCTCCAATTTCCGTGATTACAAAATCATACTTTTCTGTTTCGCCTAATATTTTAATACATCTTTTTATTTCATCAGTAATGTGAGGAATAATCTGAACCGTTTTACCTAAATAAGCACCTTCTCTTTCTTTATTAATTACGGTTTGGTATATTTTTCCAGTAGTTACATTGTTCGCCTGTGAAGTTGGTGTATTTAAGAATCTCTCGTAATGTCCCAAATCCAAATCGGTTTCCGCTCCATCTTCTGTCACATAGCATTCGCCATGCTCGTAAGGGTTCATTGTTCCAGGATCTACATTTATATATGGATCCAATTTTTGAATGGTAACTGAATATCCTCTTCCCATTAAAAGTTTTCCTAAGGATGCAGAAATGATGCCTTTACCAAGTGAAGAAGTAACACCACCAGTTACGAAAATATATTTTGTAGGAGAAACACTCACAATTAGTTAGTAATTTAATTGTCGTCAAAAATACTATTTCAAGCCGATATTATCGAACTTGATAAAAGTTTTTTTAAGATGTGATGATTTAGAATGTAATACTCGCCCCAATACTTGGCATTATAGGAAGCTGATTTACCCTTTCGTATTTAATTCTATTAAAATAGAAAATATTCTCTCTATTGTAAACATTGGTAACTGAGGCACTAATATCCAACTCTGATTTTTTAGCTACGTTTATTGTTTTTGAAATAGAGAGATCCAATCTGTGATAGTAAGGCAAACGTCCTTTATTTAATTCAGCATACTGTATGCCTAATTCTCCATTGTTAGAAGTGTAATCGGTGTTTATTCCATCTTGGAAATTTAAACTTTCATAAAATCCTTGCGTTTGTGTGAATGGAAATCCTGAGCCCAAATTCCAACGCATATCCATTTTCCAAGAATTGTTCCTCCCAAACGTATAAGAAGCAACTAAATTCATATTGTGTCTTCTGTCAAAATGTGGTGCATATTCCATTATCCCATCATCCCTACGCACAAAACCTAAGGAGTAAACACCCCACAAGTAAAGCTGTTTATTACTGTATTTAAGCAATACATCTACTCCTTGTGCATAACCGGTCTCAATAATAAAATCGTTATCAGAATTAGAAGTTTTATCTCTATTGATATTAGTTTGTTGTGTGAAATTTTTTCTATAAGCCTCAATATTTAAATCAATATTGGTTCCTAAATCATATTCAATTCCAGCAATAAAATGGGTTGCTTTTTGCAATTTGTGCGGGTATTCATCCCCATTTGTTTGTAGTGGAATATTATCAGGTCCAGATATAAAACCATAAAATAAATTAACTACATCTCTATCCGAAACAGTGCTTAAAATATTTTGGGAATAGATTCCTGTTGCAAATTTCAATCGTAATCTTTCCGTAGCATTATATTTCATACCTAATCTTGGTTCAGGTGAAAACCCGAGCGTATATTTTTGAATTCTCAATCCTGGCTCAATAATAAATCTTGTTGATGTGTATTGGTAATTTACATAAGCCGAAAATTCTGAAGTATTTTCATCTTGCTCAATAATGGAGTTTACTGAATTATAAGTGGTAAAATCTGTCTCAAATCCTAATACATCAAAACCGTATTTAATTTTTCCTTTTGATAGAAAATAAGTAAAGTCAAAACCTAAATTAAAGCCAACAATTTCACTTGACCTAAGTGGGGAAGCAGCTTCTTTCATGGTTATCCCATAATTAGAAAAAGCAAAATTCCCTTCAATCAATATTGGAGAATTTCCAGGTACAAGTATAAATTGACTGCCTATTCCTTTTGAGTCCCACTGTAAATCAGAAATATATTGATAGTTTACTTGGTCGGTAAAGTTAAATCCAAAGATGTTTAGTTTGCTTCCATTTCCTCCATGAAAAGAAAATTTTCCGTACAAATCGGTATAAGAATAAGGCAAGCCCTTTTCATCAAAAGAGAGTATTGGATGTTTGTAAAAAAGTTCGGAACTTTTATTTAAGTAAGAAGTTTTTCCTGAAAATACAAAAGATGATTTTCCTGTTTTACTAAGCGGACCTTCCATTAATAATTTGGATCCAAAAGTATTTGCAGAAAGTTTTCCTTCAATATTTTTTTTATTCCCATCTCTTGTTTTAATATCCATAATGGAAGAAATTCTTCCGCCATATTCTGCACTAAAACCTCCAGTGTAAACTTCTGTATTTCTGATAATATCAGTATCAAAAACAGAAAATAAACCAATGGAATGAAATGGACTGTATACCACCATACCATCCAGTAAAACTTTATTTTGAACAGGAGATCCACCCCTAATATAGAGTTGTCCGCCTTGGTCTCCTGTGAAAACTACTCCTGGTACAATTTGTAAATATTGCGCCAAATCGGGCTCGCCACCAATGGTAGGAATCATCTCCAAATCTTTTGGCGTTATTTTAATTACTGCAGCTTTTACTTCCGTTTTCATTTCTTGGCGTTCTGCAGATACCTTTACTTCTCCCAATTGTATGCTCGATTCAGTAAGTTCAAACTTCTTTGTTAGAATTTTACCAGCTGCAAGATGTATGTTTTCTTGCAAAGAATCAAAGCCCAAATACGTGATAATTATTTTATAATCTCCTGCTGGAACTTTAGCAATAGAAAAATAACCATTTACATCTGTAGGGGCGCCCATAGTAGTTCCTTTAAGGGAGATATTGCAAAAGATGATTGGTTCTCCACTTTCTTTATCATATACAAAACCCCTAATGGTTCCACTTTGCGCAAAAATACCAGTGGTAAATAATAAGATTAAAGTTGATAAAAGTAGGCTCTTCATATTCAAAAATTGGTGGCAAATGTAATGAAATTAGTGCAGTATTTTATATACCAACTCTTTTAGTAATTCACCATCTTTTGTGCTTGCATTATTCACCCCTTTAGATTTCAAATCGTATTGCTTTAAATGTGTGAAAATATCGAATAATTTGCTTTGTGAATAGTTTTGGGAAGCAAGGCTATACTGATTTACGAAATAAGGATTCACTTTTAGCTCGGTAGCCACAGAATTTTTGCTTTTATCTTTTAAACTGTGGAATGTCATTATTTTTTGAAAGAAGGAAAATAACATTCCTAAGGTTACTACAAGTGGATGGGCTTTTGGGTTGGCAGAAAAATGATTGACTATTTGGTTTGATTTTAGGATATTCTTACTCCCCAAAGCTTGCTGAAATTCAAAGATATTATAGTCCTTACTGATACCGATATTTTTCTCAACAATACTGGCAGTAATTTTTTCTTCCTTTTTTACAATTAGCGTTAATTTATCCAATTCATTGCTGATATTGACAAGCTCAGTTCCTAAGAATTCTGCCAACATAAAGCTGGCCTTTTCTTCAATTTTATGTCCTTTTTTTGTCAAATACTTTGCAATCCAATCGGGGACTTGATTATCGTAGAGTCGTTTGCTTTCAAAAAGCAAAGCTTTTTTTACTAAGGTTTTTGTAAACTTTTTTCGCTTGTCCAGTTTTTTGTATTTGTAGCAAATTACCAAAAGAGTAGAGGGTTGAGGATTGTTCAAATAGCTTTCCAAATCCTCTATGTTTTTGATGTTTTGCGCCTCTTTTACAATTACTACTCTATGGGTGGAGCCAAATGGGAATTGTTTTGCCTCCGCAATTATTTGTGCTATATCCACCTCTTTTCCGTAAAGCACAGATTGATTAAATTCTTTTTCTTGTGATTCTAAAACATTTTCAGCTATGTAATCAGAAATCTTATCGATATAAAATGGCTCTTCCCCCATTAAAAAATAGATAGGATGAAAATCTTTATTGCTTATTGATGATATGATTTCTTTATAATTCACTTATTTTGCTTTTATGAAAATGCCACATCTAAACCTTCCTAAAGTAGCCCTCAAAACTAAATCAGTTGAAGGAACTATACAAGTTTTTGATGTGATAAGAAAAAAATATTTTGTTTTAACCCCAGAAGAATGGGTGCGGCAGCACTTTATCCATTACTTAAATAATGAAAAAAACTATCCAATGGGATTGATGGGAGTGGAGAAAATGGTAAAATATAATGCTTTAAAAACAAGAGCAGATATTATACTTTACACTACAGAAGGAAAAGCAAAAATGATAGTGGAATGCAAGGCCGCAAATATTAAAATCACCCAAGATACTTTTAACCAGATTGCAAAATATAATTTTAAGTTAAAGGTTCCGTTTTTGGTGGTGACAAATGGAATGCAACACTTTTGTTGTAGGATGGATTATGAAAATAACTCCATTAGTTTTTTGGAGGAAGTTCCTGCTTTTTAGATACTTTTTTATTTGCGTATTGTTGCCAAGCTACTCCAAAAACCAAACCAAAAACCACACCTAATGAGATTCCTAAACCAGTATTGTCGTAAAGTGAACCAAAAAGTGAACCAAATACTACACCAAAGCATAATCCAACTCCAATATAATATTCTGATTTTATTTTAGATTTTTTATCTTTATCCATAATTTATTTTTAGTGATTTATAAAAGTTTTAAGCGTTCTTTTGTCTAATTAAGTTGAGTGCAGAACCAGCTTTAAACCAATCAATTTGCGCTTTATTATAAGTATGATTCAACATAACTATGTTCGTTGTTTCATCAGCATGTACAACTTCTAATGTTAATTGTTTTCCTTCTGAGAAATCAGCTAAATCAGTAAAATTGATAGTGTCATCTTCTTTTATTAAATCATAATCTGATTCATTTGCAAAAGTAAGACCTAACATTCCTTGTTTCTTAAGGTTTGTTTCATGAATTCTAGCAAATGATTTTACAATTATAGCCATTACCCCAAGATGTCTTGGCTCCATAGCCGCATGCTCTCTTGACGAACCTTCTCCATAATTATGATCTCCTACAACAATTGAAGTAATTCCTGCTTCTTTGTATTTTCTGGCTACATTTGGCACTTCATCAGTTGTCCCATCAATCTGACTAACAATAGCATTTGTTTTTCCTCTAAAAGCATTTACAGCACCTATCAAACAGTTGTTCGAAATATTATCCAAATGCCCTCTGTATCTCAACCATGGTCCAGCCATAGAAATGTGGTCAGTTGTGCATTTCCCAGCTGCTTTTATCAAGAGTTTAGCTCCCATTATGTTTTTTCCATCCCAAACAGAGAAAGGAGTTAAAAGTTGTAATCTGTTCGATTCAGGATTTACAACCACTTCAATATTACTTCCATTTTCCGCAGGAGCTTGATAGCCATTATCTTCTACTGCAAACCCATTTTCTGGTAGCTCCATTCCTTCTGGTTCTGCTAATTTTACGGCCTCTCCATTTTCGTTAGTCAGAGTATCTGTAATTGGGTTAAAATCCAATCTTCCAGAAATTGCAATTGCTGCCGTCATTTCAGGAGAGCCAACAAAGGCATGTGTGTTTGGGTTTCCGTCTGCACGCTTGGCAAAGTTTCTATTAAAGGAATGAACAATTGTGTTTTTTTCTTGTTTGTTAGCTCCTTCTCTGTCCCATTGACCGATACAAGGTCCGCAAGCATTTGTAAATATTTTAGTGGATTCAAACTTCATAAACGAATCCATCAATCCATCTCTTTCAGCTGTGAATCTTACTTGTTCCGAACCAGGATTGATACCTAAAGTTGCTTTGGGTTTAAGTCCCTTGCTTACTGCATCTTCTACAATTGAAGCGGCTCTGGTTAAATCTTCATAAGAAGAGTTGGTACAAGAACCAATTAATGCCCATTCTACAT
>CAWVYN010000009.1:0-11675 GCA_963934425.1 uncultured Flavobacteriales bacterium
ATTACGTTTGAAGGAGTTGCAGAAATTGCGGCAAACATAATGAACGATTTTATTCAAGGTAAATATGATAAGGTGGTTCTTATGTACAATCAATTCAAAAATGCGGCTACTCAAATTGTAATGAAAGAGAACTATTTGCCAGTTCAAAAACCAAATGATGAAAACGCAAGTATTGGAGACTATATTTTTGAGCCCTCAAAAGAAGAAATAGTTCAAGAATTAATTCCAAAATCTTTGAAAACCCAACTTTTCAAAGCCATATTAGATTCTCATGCATCAGAACACGGCGCAAGAATGACGGCGATGCACAAAGCAACCGACAATGCGAATGACTTGAAAGACGATCTTACCTTATTTTATAATAAAGCAAGACAAGCCGCTATTACAGGTGAAATTCTAGAAATTGTTGGTGGTGCCGAAGCGCTAAACAGCTAAAATCAGAACAAAGGTAATTGTTAAAAAACCCACTATTAGATAGTGGGTTTTTTATTTTAGAAACGCTTGAAAATTCTATATTTGTATCAAATACCAAAGAGATGAACTACAATAATATTTTGACCGAAAGCAAGAATGGAATCACATATATTACGATTAATAGACCAAAGCAACTTAACGCTTTAAATACAGAAACTATAGCTGAATTAAACACTGCCGTTTTAGCAGCAGAAAAGGATAAGTTAGTTAGGTGTATAATAATTACTGGAGCTGGAAATAAAGCTTTTATAGCAGGTGCCGATATCAAAGAATTTGTTAGTTATTCAAAAAAAGAAGGAGAAGAATTAGCAAGAAAAGGACAAGAACTTTTGTGCAATTTAGTTGAAAATTGTGGAACGCCAAGCATTGCTGCAATTAATGGGTTTGCACTCGGAGGCGGTTTGGAATTAGCTATGGCTTGTCATATAAGAATAGCTTCCAAAAATGCAAAAATGGGTTTGCCAGAGGTTTCTTTGGGCATTATTCCTGGATATGGAGGAACTCAAAGATTAGCTAATTTAGTAGGAAAAGGAAAGGCAATGGAAATGATTATAACTTCTGGAATAATTTCGGCAGAAGAGGCAAAAAGTGGAGGATTAATAAATCATTTTTGCGAAGAAGAAGAGCTACTTTCTTTTGCAGAAAGAATAGCGTCAAAAATAATGAGAAACTCCCCAATGGCAATAACAAAAGCAATAAAAGCTGTAAATGCAGGATTTAAAGATGGAGTAAATGGTTTTGAAGTAGAGAAAAAAGAATTTGGAAATTGTTTTGAGTCAGAAGAATTCAAGGAAGGAACAGCGGCATTTTTAGAGAAAAGAAAAGCAAATTTTTAATAGTTGAAACCCTTAAAACAATTAGCTGAACAAACTGCTATTTATGGCTTAAGCAGTATAGTTGGGCGCTTGCTTAATTATTTATTAGTCCCACTTTATACTCGCTATTTTATTCCATCAGAATATGGAGTAGTTACTGAACTTTATGCCTATGTTGCTTTTTTAGTAATTATCCTTACTTATGGCTTGGAAACGGCCTTCTTTCGTTTTTCACAAAAGGAATACGATAAAAAATTAGTTTATTCAACTAGTTTAATCTCTCTTATTGTTAGCTCAATTTTATTCATAGTTCTGATGACTTCCTGTCAGCAGGCTATTGCCGATTGGCTGGACTACTCTCAAAACTCAGAATATGTAATGTGGTTTGCTTTAATTATTGGGCTTGATGCAATTTCATCTATTTCATTTGCAAAACTAAGGGAACAAAGACAGGCAGCTCGCTTTGCACTTGTTCGGCTAGTGAATATTTTTATCAATATTGGGCTTAATCTTTTCTTCATTATTTATTGCCCTTATGCTTTGGAGAATGGCTTACCCACTACTGATTTTGTAAATTCAGTTTATGACCCTAAAGTTGGGATCGGCTATATTTTTATTGCTAATCTTTTTGCAAGTGGGGTTACTATTTTAATGCTTTTACCAGAAATGATAAAAAGCAATTGGGCATTTAATACAATGCTTTGGAAGAAAATGATGTGGTATGCATTTCCGCTTTTAGTAGCTGGCCTCGCTGGAATGACAAATGAAACGATTGATAGAATTTTATTAAAACAACTCTTGCCGGAGGGAGTAGATAAAATGGCAGCAATTGGCGTATATGGGGCCTTTTACAAAATATCTATTATTATGGTTTTATTTATACAAACCTTCCGTTTTGCAGCAGAGCCATTCTTTTTTTCACAAGAAAAACAACATAACTCTAGGAAAACATATGCGGAGGTGCTTAAGTATTTTACCATTTTAGCATCATTAATTTTCTTGTCGGTAATGCTTTATTTAGATGTTGTTAAGCATTTTATAGGCAGCTCTTTCCATAGCGAGGAGGGTATAAAAATTGTTCCTATTTTGCTGATGGCAAATCTTTTTTTAGGGATTTATTACAACCTTTCCATTTGGTATAAGTTAACTGAAAAAACTGGATATGGCGCAATCCTTGCTATTTTTGGAGCAGTAATTACGCTAGTATTAAACATCATACTTATTCCAAAAATTGGATTTGTTGGCTCTGCATGGGCTACACTATTTTGCTATTTTAGCATGATGATAGCATCTCTTTTAATAGGAAGAAAACACTATGCAATTCCTTATGATTTAAAGCGAGTATTTACATACATCACACTCTCTTTTGGGCTTTATAAGTTAAGTGCTTATTTTGGAGCCTCAATGCTTGTAAATACTGTTTATTTATTTGTATTTATACTAGTTGTTTTTGTTTTAGAGAAATCAAAAAAAGAAGTAATTTCCGAGCCTAAATTATTTGATTAAAAAATGAAAGTAAAAATTGTAAACAAATCACAACATGCATTGCCATATTATGCTACCTCACAATCAGCAGGAATGGATTTAAGGGCAAATCTAACTGAGGCAATAACATTAAACCCACTCGAAAGAATGCTAGTAAAAACAGGACTTTACATACAGCTTCCTGTGGGCTATGAAGCGCAGATAAGGCCAAGAAGTGGATTGGCTTACAAAAAAGGAATAACAGTTCTTAATTCTCCAGGCACTATTGATGCTGACTATAGAGGAGAAATTGGCGTTATTCTGGTAAATTTATCGGATGAAAAATTTGTAATTGAAGATGGCGAAAGAGTAGCGCAAATGATAATTGCAAAACACGAACAAGCTGATTGGGAAGAAGTAGTAGAGTTAGTAGAAACAGAAAGAGGTGCTGGCGGATTTGGCAGCACTGGAGTAAAATAAATAAAAAAAATGAAAATAATTGTTCCAATGGCCGGAAGAGGCTCTCGTCTTAGACCTCATACACTTACTATCCCAAAACCACTAATCCCAGTTGCAGGCAAGCCAATTGTTCAATGGCTTGTCGAAGATATTGTAAAGGTTTGTGGGAAAAAAGTAGATGAAATTGCTTTTGTAATTGGTGATTTTGGAAAAGAAGTAGAAGAAAGTTTAATAAAAGTGGCAGAAGGATTAGGCGCAAAAGGGAGCATCTATTATCAAAATGAGCCCTTAGGAACCGCACATGCTATTTTGTGTGCAAAAGATTCATTAAAAGGAAATTGTGTAGTTGCTTTTGCCGACACATTGTTCAAAACAGACTTTACTTTAGACAGCAGCAAGGATGGTATTATTTGGGTGAGTCAGATTGATGACCCTTCTGCATTTGGCGTGGTAAAGCTAGACGAAGAAAATATTATTACAGACTTTGTAGAAAAGCCAGAAATCTTTGTTTCTGATTTGGCAATAATTGGTATCTACTATTTTAATGATGGAGAATGCCTAAAACATGAATTACAATATCTTTTGGATAATAACATTAAAGATAAAGGAGAATTTCAGCTTACAAACGCATTGGAAAATATGAAAAACAAAGGCATTCAATTTTCACCAGGGAAAGTAGAGGAATGGTTAGATTGTGGAAACAAAGACGCAACCGTTTATACAAATGAAAGGGTGTTAGAGCAGAAAGGTAGTACGATTTCAGACTCTGCTTTAATTGAAAATTCTGAGATAATTAAACCTTGTTTTGTTGGTGAAAAAGTAGTAATTAAAAATTCTAAGATAGGCCCTCATGTTACAATTGGGAGTAAAACATTAATTAAGAATAGCATTATTAGCAAGACAATTATTCAAAAAAATAGCAAGATTACTAATGCGAAACTCAGTAATTCAATGATTGGAAACAACAGCTCTTTTGATGGGAAACACATCCAACAAGAGGTAAGTATTGGCGACTTTTCAGAAGTAAAATAAGAAATGAAGAAAGGAATTTTTATATTATTATACCTTATAAGTGTGCAAACTTTTGCGCAATGGAGAAGCTATTACCCTAATGAGGACACAAGAAAAGAGAGAAAAAATAATATTGAAAAAGGAGGCGAACAGCGTAAATTTAACACTCACTTTTACAATGGACTTAGCTTAAAATCATTAGAAAATTTTGAAGAGGCATTAGAGGAGTTTAAAAAGTGCATAGATCTTAATTCAGAAAATCCAGTGCCGTATTACGAATCAGCTATTATTTATCAGCTATTCGGACAAGTAGAATCAGCATTAGAATATTCCAAAAAAGCATACTATTTAAGTAAAGAAAATATTTGGTATCAATTACTTTATGCAGAACTTTTAGCAACTAATGGATATAGTGTCAAGGCATCAATAATCTACAAGCAGCTGATAAAAAAACATCCTGGAAATGAGGAGTATTATTTATTATTGGCTGACAACTATATTTATGACAGGAAATTTTCAGAGGCGATAAAAATTTATAACCAATTAGAAAAACATAAGGGAGTAGATAAAAATATAATTATCCAAAAACAAAAATTATATATAGAAAACAATGATTTGAAAGGAGCTATCACCGAAATTAAAAAACTTATTGAAATTGACAATACTGATTTGCAAGCATATGAAATACTTTCAGAACTTTATTTACTGAACGCTGAAAAAGAAAAAGCATTTGAAGTATTTAAAAAAATATTAGAACTCGATCCAGAAGACGCAAAAATACACCTAACTTTAGCTGATTATTACAGAGATCAAGGGAATAATAAAGAATCTTATAAGGAATTAAAAGCTGCTTTTTCAAGCCCAAAACTTTCAATTGACGCAAAAGTAAGCATACTGATTTCTTATTATTCTATTAGCGATAAATATCAGCAAATGAAAATACAGGCTATGGAGCTTTGTGAAATTTTAACAAGAACACACCAAAACAATCCAATAGCGCACGCTATTTATGGGGATTTTTTATATAAAGACGGAAGAAACTTAGAAGCAAAAACACAGTATAAAAAAGTAATAGAACTGGACGAAAACAGGCCTCAAGTTTGGAGCCAGCTTTTATTTATTGAATCTGAATTGGAAGAATTTACTGATTTAGAAACAGAAAGTGAAAAAGCATTTAACCTTTTCCCCACAAATCCTGTTTATTATTTTTTTAATGGAATTGCAAATTCCCAACTAAAAAATTATAAAAAAGCCATCAGATCATTAGAAATGGGCTTGGAATTTGTAATAGAAAACCCGCCTCTTTTAGCTCAATTTTATTCATCACTTGGAGACACTTACCACTCTACAAAACAGCATCAAAAATCAGATTCTCTCTACGATTTGGCGCTAAATATTGAGCCAGAAAACGTACAGGTGTTAAACAATTACAGTTATTATCTTTCTTTACGAAATCATGATATAGAAAGGGCAATTGAAATGTCAAAAAAGAGCAATGAGATATCTCCTAATAACGCTTCCTTCCAAGACACTTACGCGTGGATTTTGTATCAACAAAAAGAGTATAAAGAGGCAAAAATATGGCTGCAAAAAGCATATGAAAATGGCGGGAATTTGAGCCCAGTAATAACAGAGCACTATGGGGACGTATGCTTTCAACTTGGGGATAAAGAGCAAGCACTTATATTTTGGCAAAAAGCAAAAAGCTTAGGAGAGGGGTCTAAATATCTAGATAAAAAAATTGCAGAAAAAATACTCTATGAATAACCGAACAATTATCTTTATTCTATCTCTATTTATCGTTGCCGGGTGTGTGGTAAAAAAAGAATTGCTAAGCAATAATTTCCCAAAACCAAAAACAGCAAAAACTCTTGTTAAAAAAATTAAGGAAAACAACAAAAATCCAGATTGGCTATCGTTAAAAGGAAAAATTAGCTTAGAAAAAGATGAGCAACAAATACAATTTTCAACCGATATTCGTATCAGAAAAGATAGTGCTATTTGGATGTCGGCTAGGGGACCTTTTGGCATTGAACTTTTTAGAGCCGTATTAAGGCCAGACAGCATATTTTATATGAATATCCCAAAATCTACTTTTAGCAAACAGCCAATTTCTTATCTTCATCAGCAGATAAAAACAGAAATATCTTTTCAACAAATTCAAGAAATATTTTTTGGAACCCCTAGCATCAAAAAAGCCAAATATAGTTTTTTAGAGAGGGAAAAAGAATATATAATTTCTACAAAACACAAAACAAAAGGGACAATTTCATTTAATGTAGATAAAGAGAATTTTAGAATTGTTGAAGGGAACTATTTTAAAAATAAAGATGAGTACTTCAAGTTTAATCTGATGAATTATAGCCTTACAAAAACAAACTTTATCATTCCTAAAAACGTATTGCTTGATGTGCGAGCAAGTGATAATTTTTTAGCTGAACTCAATTACTCTAAAATTACAACTAACAAAGAATTAAAAATGAATTTTTCTATTCCAAAAAGTTATGTTGAAGTTCAGTAAACAAATTGTACTTATAGCGATTATCTTATTTGCTACCCCTATTTTTTCACAAAACAAAAAAGTATTACAGGAAAAAAAAGAGCAAATAGAAAAGGATATAAAATATACCAATGAGCTTTTAGAGAAAACAAAAAAAAACAAGGAAAAATCCTTGGTATATTTAAGGGTCTTAAGCAAACAATTAAAAAACAGAGAAGAACTTTTGCAAATGCTAAATATTGAAATTGGACTTATTGAAAAACAAATTGGGCATACAACAATAAAAATAGCTGAAAATCAGATGACAATAGAAGAGAAAAAAAAGGAGTTAATAAAACTGGAACATGAGTATGCAGAAATGATTTATTATGCCTATAAGAATAAACATTCCTTTGATAATTGGGTTTTCATTTTTTCTTCTAAAAGTTTTAATCAGGCATACAAACGGCTTAAATATTTGAAGCAATATGCTCAGCACAGAAAAACACAAGCAGAAATAATTACAAGCACAAAAGAAGAGCTTATACAAGAAATAGTAGATTTGGAAAATCAGAAAATCAATTTACAAAAAAGCAAAGAGAATAAAAAAGCACTTATCGGATCTAAAAAGATGGAAGTAAAAGAATTGGAAGCGCAAGAAAGGGATAAAAAAACACTGATTAAAAAGCTGAAGAAATCTGAAAGCCATTTTAAAAAGGAATTACAAAAACAACAGCACGCAACAAAAGAATTAGATGAAAAAATTAGAAAAATAATTGAAGAAGAAATAAAAAAAGCAAGAGCTAAAGAAAAAAGGGGAAACAAAGAAGGGTTTGCACTAACGCCTGAGGCAAAAGCACTTTCAGATAACTTTTTAGAAAATAAAGGCGGATTACCTTGGCCACTGGACAAAGGGATAATAATTCAAGCTTTTGGAAAGCAACAGCATGCCGTCTTCAAGAATGTGGAAACCTATAATAACGGAATAGATATTGCAACTGACAAAGGAGCAAAAGTTAGAGCTGTTTTTGACGGAAACGTATCTAGAATATTTTTAATTAAAGGAGAAGGAAAAGTAATTTTAATCAATCATGGCGAATATTTTAGCGTCTATTCAGGACTTAAAGAAGTAAGTGTTCAAATGGCAGAAAAGGTGTTTGCAAAACAAGAAATAGGAGTTGTAATGACAGATCAAAGCAAGGGGAAAACTCATCTCCATTTTGAGATTTGGAAAAATTATGACAAACAAAACCCTTCCCACTGGCTTTATAAGGCTCACTAAGAAAGAAATTATTACTTTTGCTTAAACTTTTAAATATTTAATATGAAATCAATATTGTTATTTACAATGGGCGGAACGGAATGGATAATAATTGCCTTGGTTGTTCTTTTACTTTTCGGGGGTAAAAAAATCCCAGAATTGATGAAGGGATTAGGAAAAGGAGTAAAAGAATTTAAAGACGCTTCCAAAGAGGATTCAAACGAAAATAAAGAGGACAACTAAATAGTGACCATTGATACTTATTGCTCCTTAAATAGCATAAAAGATGCTATAAAAGCTAATAAAACGGATTGTCTTAGCTTAACCAAGTCTTATATACAAGAAATTAAAAAAAATAAAAGTCTCAATGCTTTTGTTGAGGTTTTTGAGGATGAAGCAATTAGAAGAGCAAAAGAGATTGATGTTAAAATAGCAAGAGGAACTGCCGGAAAACTTGCCGGGATGGTAATTGGAATCAAGGATAATATTTGCTATAAAAATCACAAGTCAGGTGCAGCTTCCAAAATGTTGATGGGGTTTGAATCCCTTTATAATGCAACTGTAGTTGAGCGATTATTAAATGATGATGCGATAATAATTGGGAGATTAAATTGTGATGAATTTGCAATGGGAAGTGCAAATGAGAATTCAGTTTATGGCCCATGCAAAAACCCAATTGACAATACAAAAGTAAGTGGCGGTTCGTCAGGAGGAGCTGCAACTGCAGTTGCAGCAAATCTTTGTTTAGCAGCACTTGGAAGCGATACGGGCGGCTCTATCAGACAGCCAGCATCTTTTTGTGGAAATGTCGGATTAAAACCAACTTATTCCAGAGTTTCAAGGTTTGGGCTTATTGCTTTTGCTTCATCATTTGATCAAATAGGGCCAATTACAAATACAGTAGAAGATGCAGCAATTATATTGGAAGTAATTGCTGGAGAAGATGATTTTGATAGTACAGTTTCTACTAAAAAAGTAGAAAAGTACAGCCAAATTTTAGATGATAAAGCTCCAAAGCGAATTGCCTATTTCCCAGAATACTTGCAAAGCGAGGGGCTGGAAATAGATGTAAAATCTGCAATAGAAAATCAAATTCAACAATTAAAAAAAGATGGCCATTTAGTAGAGGAGGTTTCATTTCCTTATTTGGATTATCTAGTCCCGACGTATTATATAATTTCTACAGCTGAAGCATCTTCCAATTTAGCGCGCTTTGATGGAGTGCATTATGGATTTAGAAGTGCTGAAGCAAACAGTGTGGAAACCACATATCTTAAAACAAGAACTCAGGGGTTTGGCAAAGAGGTACAGAGAAGAATCATGTTGGGAACTTTTGTTTTAAGCGCGGGTTATCATGACGCTTATTATACTAAGGCTCAAAAAATGAGGCGACTTATTCAAGAAAAAACAAATGAAATTCTAAATGAGTATGATTTTATTTTAAGCCCAACAACTCCACATACAGCTTTTGAATTGGGACGAAAAGTAAAAAATCCAGTTTCAATGTATCTGGAAGATATTTTTACAGTTTTGGCAAATTTGAGTGGAAATCCAGCTATTTCATTACCACTTGCAAAACACTCAAACGGAATGCCTTTTGGAACACAACTTATTGCAAAACCATTTCATGAAGGAGAATTGTTATCTTTTTCACACCATCTAATCAACAGTTTGTAGTTGAAAACTACAAAGAACAAGCTAGAAGCGTAATAAGATATTTCCGAATTTTGTTCTTTAATGAAAAAAATAATACTAAGCATATCTGCAGTTTTACTCTTTCTATTTGCTTTTGCAGGCAATTCTTCAAAGCCTTTCTCGGATAGTACAAATTCTAAAAAAGAGGCTGAGCTTTCTTTAGAAAAAAAAGAGGAAAATATAATAGAAAAACGTCTTAAAATTCTAAACGAAAAAAGCCCGATTGATTTAGTTTATAATTCCTATGTTGAGAATTCGATTAATTCCTATTTAGGTAGAAATAAAAAGTTAGTATCTAGAATGTTGGGCTTGGCATCAGAGTATTTCCCTATGTTTGAGGCATGTCTGGACAAATACGATATTCCATTAGAATTTAAATACTTAGCAATTGTAGAATCAGCATTGAATCCAAGAGCTCGTTCTCGTTCTGGAGCAAAAGGATTGTGGCAATTTATGTACACTACGGGCAAGCAGTATAACCTAAATGTAACCTCTTATTTGGACGAAAGACAAGATCCTTTAAAGTCAACTGAGGCGGCTTGCCAGTATTTTGCAAAGCTTTATGAAATGTTTGGTGATTGGAATTTGGTTTTGGCTGCATATAATGGCGGCCCTGGCTATTTGACAAGAACCATGGCTAAAACGGGACTATATGATTATTGGGAATTACGTCCATATTTAAGAAGAGAAACAAGAGGGTATGTTCCGGCATTTGTTGCTGTAAATTATGTAATGAATTATTATAAAGAATATGGAATTGAAATTCAAAAGCCAGAAAGCTCAATCATTGAAACAGATACCATTACCCTTAAAATGCAAATGGATTTTTCTGTCTTATCTGAACTTATTTGCCTCCCAAAAGAAAAAATAGGGCAATTAAACCCAAGCATTACCAAAAAGATTTTTCCAAAAAACACTAGCATAACACTCCCAAAAAATATTATGTTAGATTTTGTAATTAATGAACAGGCAATATATACATTTGTTGAGGCAGTGGATCAAAAAGAAATTTTAATAAATGAAAGCAGATTGGTGTATGTAGTAAAACCTGGAGACTATTTAGGAAAAATAGCCCAAGAAAATGGTATACGTATCAATGATATTAGAAAATGGAACAAAATAAAAAATGACAATCTTTCGGTTGGGAAAAAGCTGGTGTTATTTATAAAAGACGATTTTAAAAAAGCCGAGCAAAAAAAGATTGAAAATCCTGTTTACATAGTAAAGCAAGGCGATACGCTTTGGGATATAGCAAATAAATATGACGGGATAAGTGTTAGCGAATTAATCGAGCATAACAACTTAAACTCTAACCAACTAAAACCAGGGGAAAAAATACTTCTTCCTACGGGATAAATAATGCGAAATCTACTTTTTGCTTTTTCTTTTCTTTTTCTGCTTTCTTGTGATGAAGGAGAAAAGACGCTCCCAAAATCAACTGGTTCAGCAAATGAAATTGTTTTGGTTATTTCGGATGCAGTTTCGGATAAATATCCAGCAAATGCGGTTAAAGAAAGTTTTACAGAAGATTATCCTGGCCTGCAACAATCTGAACCATTTTTTAATGTTATCAAAATAAATTTTACAGAGTTTTCTACTATATTCAAAACACACCAAAATATAATTTTAATCTCTGAAACGCAAAAGCAAGGTGCAACAAAAGATTTATGGGCAAGGCCACAATTGGTAATTGGAATGCAATGGGATAATAAGAGGGATAAAAAAGAATTTTTTAAAAAGTGCAAAAATTATAGAGATGTTTTTTATCAAAATCAAGTTAACAGAGCAACAGAAAAATTCACAGAAAAAAATCAAAACATAAAAAATAATTTTGGTATTGATGTGAAAATCCCTTCTGAGTACACAATTATTAATGATACTACAAATATTTTTTGGGCCACATTTAATCCAAAAAAAAGCGATTTAATAAAGCAAATTTTAGTATTTCGCTTAAATGTAAATGAAATAAATTTTCAAGAAAACTTGATAAATAAAATAGATTCTGTTTTAGAAAAAA
>CAWVYN010000010.1:0-11351 GCA_963934425.1 uncultured Flavobacteriales bacterium
AAGGTAATGCGCTAAGAGGTAGCAGATTAAATTTTGGAACTTTTGGCATAAAAGCATTAGAAGAATGTTGGATTACAGCTCGTCAGATTGAGGCAGCACGTGTTGCGGTCACAAGAGAAATGAAAAGGCAAGGACAGGTTTGGATTCGAATTTTCCCAGATAAGCCAATAACTAAAAAACCTGCAGAGGTAAGAATGGGAAAAGGAAAAGGAGCGCCAGAATATTGGGCAGCTGTAGTTAGACCAGGAAGAATCTTGTTTGAAATTGACGGAGTAGATCTTGAATCTGCAAAAGAAGCATTACGACTTGCAGCTCAGAAACTACCAATCAAAACCAAGTTTATTGTAAAAAGAGATTATAAAATAACAGTAAAATAAGCGGATGAAATCAAATGTTTTAATAGAAATGCCAGATAATGAGATCAATGATCTTTTATTGGAAGAAAGAGAAAAATTGGAAAAAATGAAGATGAGTCATGCGGTATCTCCTTTGGAAAATCCACACCAAATAAGGTATACAAAAAGAACAATTGCTAGAATTCTTACAGAATTAAGAAGAAGAGATATTGAATTAGAGCAAAAAAATAAATAAAATGGAAAGCAGAAAAGATAGAAAAGAAAGAATAGGAATTGTTTCAAGCAAAAAGATGGAGAAATCCATAGTGGTAAGGGTAGAAAGAAAAGAAAAACATCCACTTTACGCAAAGTTCATAAAAAGGAGTAATAAGTTTGTTGCTCATGATGAAGAGAATACTTGTAATGAGGGTGATAAAGTACGAATTATGGAAACACGTCCTTTAAGCAAAAACAAGAATTGGAGATTAGTAGAAATTTTAGAAAGAGCTAAATAAAATGGTACAACAAGAATCTAGATTAAAAGTTGCTGATAATAGTGGAGCAAAAGAGGTACTTTGTATCCGTGTATTAGGAGGAACAAAAAAAAGATACGCCTCTTTGGGTGATAAAATTGTAGTCACCGTAAAGCAAGCTGACCCTTCAGGAGGAGTAAAAAAAGGTCAAGTTGCAACAGCGGTTGTGGTCCGAACAAGAAAAGAAGTGAGAAGAAAAGATGGCTCTTATATTCGTTTTGACGATAACTCTTGCGTATTACTTGATGAAAATGGTGAAATGAGAGGAACGCGTGTATTTGGCCCTGTTGCCAGAGAGTTAAGAGAGCATAATTATATGAAAGTAATATCATTGGCACCAGAAGTGCTTTAAGAAATTTCAAAAAATGGAGAGAGTTAAAATAAAAATAAAGAAGGATGATATTGTAAAGGTAATGACTGGCGCTTCCAAAGGAAAAGAAGGAAAAGTTATTAAGATTTACAGAAAAAAATATAGAGCTATTGTCGAAGGAGCTAATATGGTATCCAAACACAGTAAGCCAAATGCTGCTAATCCTCAAGGAGGTATTATAAAGCAAGAGGCAGCCATTCATATTTCTAATCTGATGTTGATAGATGCTAAATCAGGTGCTACAACAAGAATTGGAAGAAAAAGAGATGAAGAAGGAAAAATAGTAAGGTATTCTAAAAAATCCGGTAAGGTAATTAAATAATGGCATACACACCAAGATTAAAAGAAAAGTATAATTCTGAGATTGTAAATAATCTCAAAGGGAATTATAAATCAGTAATGCAAGTTCCAAAATTGGTTAAGATTTCATTGAACCATGGAGTAGGAAACAATAGTACCGATAAAAAGTTTATTGATACTGCACAACAGGAAATGACTAGTATTGCAGGACAAAAAGCAATTATTACAAAATCAAAAAAGGATATCTCGAATTTTAAAGTTAGAAAAGGAATGCCAGTTGGTATAATGGTTACTTTAAGAGGTGATAAAATGTATGAATTTTTGGACAGATTGGTTTCAGCTACTCTACCAAGAGTAAGAGATTTTAAAGGTGTTCCAAAGAAAGGGTTTGATGGTAGAGGTAATTACACTTTAGGAATAAAAGAACATATTGTATTCCAAGAAATTGATTTGGATAAAATTAATAAAATTACAGGAATGGATATTACCATTGTAACCGACACCAATTCTGATGAAGAAGCTTTTATTCTACTGAAAGAATTTGGCATGCCATTCTCTGAGGATGGAGGTGCGAAAAAAGAGGCAGAAGAAGCAGAAAACAAAAGACAAGGCGAATTAAAAAGAGAAGCGGAAGAAGCAGCAAGAGCTGAGACAACAGAAGAACAAACAGAAGAACAAACAGAAGAACAAACAGAAGAAGAGAAGAACTTACCAGAAGAAACAAATGGAGAACCTGTAGAAGAAGAAATTAAAGAAACTGAAGCTTCAACAGAAAAAAATAATGAAGATAACAATGAAGAATCTGAAGAAACTGATGATTCAGAAAACAAATAAGATTTATGGCTAAAGAATCAATGAAAGCCCGTGAGGCGAAAAGACAAAAAATGGTTGCAAAATATGCTAAGAAAAGAGCAGAATTAAAAGCAGCTGGAGATTACGAAGGATTGCAAAAATTACCTAAAGACGCTTCTCCTGTTCGATTACACAACAGATGTAAAATAACAGGAAGACCAAAGGGATACATGCGCCAATTTGGAATCTCTCGTGTACTTTTCCGCGAAATGGCAAATTTCGGCAAGATTCCAGGTGTGAAAAAAGCAAGTTGGTAAATTAAAATATAAAAAGAAAGAAATGACAACAGATCCGATAGCAGATTACTTAACAAGATTGAGAAACGCCTCAAAAGCGATTCATAAAGTAGTGGATATTCCTGCTTCCAATATGAAAAAGGAAATAACTAAAATCTTAAAAGATAAGGGTTATATCCTAAATTATAAATTTGAAGAAACAGATAATAATCAGGGGAATATCAAAATCGCACTAAAATATAGTCCGAAAACAAAACAGGCAGCTTTCAAAAAGTTAATTAGAATTTCTACTCCAGGGCTTAGAAAATATGCAGATAATAATTCTTTACCAAGAGTATTAAATGGTTTAGGAGTTGCAATAATTTCTACATCAAAAGGTGTAATGACTGATAAAGAAGCTAGAATTCAAAAAGTAGGTGGAGAGGTTTTGTGTCATGTTTATTAACTAAGAAAAATTAAGAAAAAAAGAAAATGTCAAGAATAGGAGAAAACCCAATTACGATTCCAGAAGGCGTTAATGTTAATGTTGCTAATGGGGTAGTTACTGTAAAAGGTTCTTTGGGAGAACTTTCACAGGTAATTAAAGAAGGGATAAGAGTGAGTGTTAACGAGAATCTTGTCAATTTAGAAAGAAGTTCTAACCAAAAGGATCAAAGATCTTTGCATGGATTATATCGTGCTTTGATTGCAAATATGATTGAAGGAGTATCTAAGGGCTATACCAAAAAATTAGAATTGATTGGTGTAGGATATAGAGCTGCTAATCAAGGGCAGAAATTAGATATTTCTGTAGGATATTCTCATAATATAATTTTTGAGATTCCTACTGAGGTAAAGGTAAATTGCGAATCAGAAAAAGGAAAAGCACCAGTTATTATTCTTACTTCACATGATAAACAATTGATTGGTGCAGTTGCTGCGAAGATCCGTTCATTCCGAAAACCTGAGCCATATAAAGGAAAAGGAATCCGATTTATGGGAGAAGAAATAAGAAGAAAAGCTGGTAAAACTGTTGCTGCAGTCGCATAAATAATAGAAAAGATGAAATCGAAAAAAGAAAAAAGAAGAAATATTAGGTATAGAATCAGAAGAACCATTAAAGGAACTGCTGACTCTCCTCGTCTAGCTGTTTTTAGAAGCAACAAACAAATCTATGTACAATTAATTGATGATGTGACTGGAAATACAATTGTTGCTGCTTCTTCAAAAGATAAATCTATAGAAGGTAAAAAAGGAACTAAAATAGAACAAGCAAAATTAGTAGGAGCTTTGATTGGTGAAAAAGCAAAAGAAGCTGGTGTAAGTGCAGTGAAATTTGATAGAGGAGGATTTATTTACCATGGAAGAGTAAAAGCTTTAGCAGAGGCTGCTCGTGAAACAGGATTAAAATTTTAATTAAGATATGTTTAAATATTCAGACAGTAAAAGAGTAAAACCATCAGGAGATATTGAATTAACTGATCGGTTAGTTGGCGTACAAAGAGTTACAAAAGTAACTAAAGGTGGTCGCGCATTTGGTTTTTCCGCTATTGTAGTTGTCGGAAATGGAGATGGAGTAGTTGGCCTTGGTCTTGGAAAATCTAAAGATGTTTCCACAGCTATTGCAAAAGCTATTGATGCTGCCAAGAAAAACTTAGTGAGAGTGCCTGTATATAAAGGAACAATTCCACACGAACAAACTACAAAGTTTGGTGGAGCTCAAGTATTTATCAAGCCAGCATCACATGGTACAGGTGTAAAAGCCGGAGGTGCTATGCGTGCAGTTTTGGAGAGTGCTGGTGTTACGGATGTATTGGCAAAATCGAAAGGTTCTTCCAATCCTCATAATTTGGTAAAAGCAACCTTAAAAGCACTTTTAGAATTAAGAGATGCTCGTGAAGTAGCTATGCAAAGGGGTGTAAGTATGGAAAAAGTATTTAACGGATAATTTTTTAGAAAAATGGCAAAAATTAAGATTAAACAAATAAGAAGTAGAATAGGAAGACCTAAAGATCAGAAAAGAACTTTGGATGCACTCGGATTAAGAAAAATGAATGCTACTGTTATACATGAAGCTACTCCTCAAATTTTAGGAATGACTCATAAAATAAAGCATTTAATAACAGTTGTAGAATAATTTAGATATGGAATTACATAATTTAAAACCTGCAAAAGGTTCAGTTAAAAAAGGAAAAAGGATTGGTAGAGGAGAGGGTTCTAAAAGAGGTGGAACAGCAACAAGAGGGCATAAAGGACAAAAATCTCGCTCAGGGTATTCCAAAAAAATCGGATTTGAGGGAGGACAACAACCCTTGCAGAGAAGAGTGCCTAAGTTTGGTTTTACAAATCCAAATAGAGTAGAATACCAAGGAGTGAATTTAGATAGATTGCAAGAATTGGTCGATAATAAGAAAATAAAAACTAAAGTAGATAAACAAACTTTGGTAGATAACGGGTTAGCTAAAAAGAAGGATTTAGTAAAGATCTTAGGAAGAGGAGAGTTAAAAGCAAAATTAGACATTACTGCTCATGCATTTTCAGCTTCTGCAAAAGCTGCTATTGAAAAAACAGGCGGAAGTGCAACTCTAAGCGAAAAGTAAAATGAAAAAGTTAATAGAAACTATAAAGAATATCTGGCAGATTGAGGATCTTAGAAATAGGATTCTTATTACATTGGCATTTATTGGTATTTATCGATTTGGTTCTTTTGTTGTTCTTCCAGGAGTTGATCCAACACTTTTAGGAAATCTGCAACAGCAAACTTCAGAAGGATTATTAGGGCTTTTAAATATGTTTACTGGTGGCGCATTTTCACAAGCATCTATATTTGCTTTGGGTATTATGCCATATATTTCTGCTTCTATTGTTATTCAATTACTAGGAATGGCGATTCCTTACTTTCAGAAATTACAGAAAGAAGGGGAGAGCGGCAGAAGAAAGATCAACAATATTACGAGATACTTAACCATATTAATTACTGGTGGTCAAGCACCTGGTTATATTGCAAACTTAAAAGCAACTCTTCCTGCAGAAGCATTTTTACTTTCACCTGGTATTTTTTGGCTTTCTTCCATTATTGTACTTGTAACGGGTACTATGTTTGTAATGTGGCTTGGTGAAAAAATTACTGATAGAGGAATTGGAAATGGAATATCTCTTCTTATTATGATAGGTATTATTGCTTATTTTCCTCAATCTTTAATGATGGAATTGGCATCTGGCTTAGAAGATCAAGGAGGTGGTTTAGTACTTTTCTTAGTAGAAATGTTGGTTCTTTTGTTGGTGATAATGGTTTGTATCTTATTGGTGCAAGGTACAAGAAGAATACCAGTGCAATATGCAAAGCGTGTTGTTGGTAATAAACAATATGGTGGTGTTCGTCAGTTTATTCCTTTAAAGGTAAATGCAGCTGGAGTTATGCCAATTATTTTTGCACAAGCAATTATGTTTGTCCCTATTACTTTGGTTGGTTTTTCTGATTCTGAAACTCTGCAAGGATTAGCAGCAGTACTTACTGATTTTGCTGGTTTTTGGTATAACTTTATGTTTTTTATAATGGTGGTGTTGTTTACTTATTTTTATACTGCCATTACGGTTAATCCAAACCAAATGGCGGATGATATGAAAAGAAATGGTGGATTTATTCCAGGTGTAAAACCAGGAAGAAAAACGGCTGAATATTTGGATGCGGTAATGTCAAAAATTACATTCCCAGGAAGTTTATTTTTAGGTGCAGTAGCTATTCTTCCAGCATTCGCAATGCAAGCAGGAATCAATGCACAGTTTGCACAGTTTTATGGAGGAACATCCCTACTTATTCTGGTAGGTGTGGTACTAGATACCCTTCAACAAATTGAAAGCCATCTGTTGATGCGTCATTATGATGGATTGATGGATTCAGGAAGGATAAAAGGAAAATCTTCCGGAAGTATGGTAGCATAGTTTTTACTATGATTTACTATAAGTCGGAGGAGGAGATAGAGTTAATAAGAGAAAGTTCTTTACTTGTTGGAAAAACCCATGCAGCAATTGCAGGGCTCATAAAACCAGGGGTTACTACTTTGGAATTAGATAAAATTGCAGAGGAGTTCATAAGGGATAATGGAGCAGTACCGGCCTTTAAGGGCTATGGTGGTTTCCCTAATACTTTGTGTATGTCTCCAAACGAGCAGGTAGTACACGGAATACCAAAAGATAATCCATTGAATGATGGAGATATTTTGTCCGTTGATTGTGGAGTTTTGATGAATGACTTTTATGGAGATTCTGCTTTTACTTATGAAGTTGGAAATGTAAAAGAGGAAGTAAAAAAGCTTTTACAAGTAACCAAAGAATCTTTGTATAAAGGAATTGAACAAGCCGTTTCTGGAAAAAGATTAGGAGATATCGGCCATGCAATTCAAGATTATACAGAAAGCTTTGGATATGGAGTAGTAAGAGAGATGGTAGGGCACGGAGTTGGAAGAAATTTGCATGAAAAACCAGAAGTACCAAATTATGGAAAAAAGGAAAAAGGTATAAAGCTAAAAGACGGTTTGGTAATTGCGATTGAGCCAATGATAAATATGGGTACAAAATCCATTCATCAGCATGCTGATGGCTGGACAATAACAACAGCAGATGGTAACTTTTCTGCACATTTTGAGCACACTATTGTGGTACGAAAGAATGTAGCAGAAATTTTATCTAGTTTTGAAGAGATAGAAAAGGTATTAAATAAAAAATAAAAATGGCAAAACAGCCAAATATAGAATTGGATGGAATAATTAAACAAGCATTGTCGAATGCTATGTTTAGGGTTGAGATAGAGAATGGACATATTATTACAGCACATATTTCCGGAAAAATGAGAAAGTACTATATTAAGCTTTTGCCAGGAGATAAAGTAAAATTAGAAATGTCCCCTTACGATTTAACAAAGGGGCGAATAACATATAGGTACTAAAAATTAGAAATCATGAAAGTACGAGCATCAGTAAAAAAGAGAAGTGAAGATTGCAAAATCGTTAGAAGAAAAGGGCGATTGTATGTAATCAATAAAAAGAACCCTAGATTTAAACAAAGACAAGGATAAAGTATGGCTAGAATAAAAGGTATAGATTTACCTAAAAACAAAAGAGGAGAAATTGGCTTAACCTATATTTATGGTATTGGCCAATCGTTTGCTAAACAGATTTTAGATAAGGCTAACATTCCTTATGACACAAAAGTTCAAGATTGGAACGATACTCAAGTGAATGCTATTCGTTCTATTATTAATGATGAGTATAAAGTAGAGGGTGAATTACGTTCTGAAACTCAAATTAATATTAAAAGGTTAATTGATATTGGTTCGTATAAAGGAATCCGTCATAGAAAAGGATTACCTTTAAGAGGACAAAGAACAAAGAACAATTCAAGAACAAGAAAAGGAAAAAGAAAAACAGTTGCTAACAAAAAGATAGCAGTTAAACAATAAATAAAATATGGCTAAATTATCAAAAAAGAAAAATAAAGTAAGAGTAGAAGCGGCTGGTCAAGCGCACATTCAAGCTACTTTTAACAATATTATTATCTCATTAACTAACAACAATGGTCAGGTTATTTCATGGTCATCTGCTGGTAAGATGGGATTTAGAGGATCAAAGAAAAATACACCCTATGCAGCACAAATGGCAGCAGAAGATTGTACAAAGCCGGCTATGGAAGCAGGACTTAGAAGAGTAAAAGTATTTGTTAAAGGTCCTGGTTCAGGGAGAGAGTCAGCAATAAGAGCAATACATAATAGTGGTATTCTGGTTACTGAAATAGTAGATGTTACTCCATTACCTCATAATGGTTGTCGTCCTCCAAAAAGAAGAAGAGTATAAATTTTAATATAAAGAAAAATGGCAAGATATACAGGTCCTACATCTAAGATAGCAAGAAAATTCGGAGAACCAATTTTTGGTCCTGATAGAGCTCTAGACAAAAAGAATTATGGTCCGGGGCAGCACGGAAATACCAGAAGAAGGGGAAAGAAATCAGAATATGCTGTGCAATTGCAGGAAAAACAAAAAGCAAAATATACTTATGGTATTTTGGAAAAACAATTTTCAAACCTTTTCAGAAAAGCATTAAGACAAAAAGGTATTACTGGGGAGATTTTATTGCAACTTTGTGAAACTCGTCTTGATAATGTGGTCTATCGTTTGGGTATCTCGCCAACAAGAAGAGCTGCAAGACAAATGGTAACCCATAAGCATATTGTTGTAAATAAAGATATCACAAATATACCTTCTTACGCTTTAAAAGTAGGTGATATTATAAGTGTTAGAGAAAAATCAAAATCCTTAGAGATGGTAGGCAGTTCATTAGCAGCTACTGCTCACGAATCGGCTTGGTTAGAATGGAATTCTGATACTATGACAGGAAAAGTTTTGGTTTTACCTGAGAGAGAACAAATTCCAGAAAATATAAAAGAGCAACTAATTGTTGAACTTTATTCAAAATAAAAATAAACTTAAAAAATAAAATTATGTCAATATTAAATTTTCAGAAACCAGATGAAGTAGTAATGCTTGAATCTGATGAGAATGTAGGGAATTTTGAATTTCGCCCATTAGAACCAGGTTACGGACTTACTGTAGGAAATGCACTAAGACGAGTTTTACTTTCTTCTTTAGAGGGCTTTGCTATTACTTCCATAAAAATTGAAGGAGTAGAACATGAATTTTCTACTATTGATGGAGTAATTGAAGATATAACAGAGATTGTTTTGAATCTTAAAAAAGTTAGATTCAAACAACAAATTGAAGATGAAAATAGTGAAACAGCAATGATAAAAGTATCTGGGCAAAAAAGCATAACAGCAGCTGATGTTGCTAATGGCCTTTCCAATTTTCAGGTATTAAATCCCGAACAAATAGTTTGTAATATGGATAAAAAAGTTTCTTTTGAAATGGAAATTCTTATAGAAAAAGGAAGAGGTTATGTGCCTGCTGAATACAATTCAAAAGAGGATACAGCACTTGGAACTATCGCTATTGACTCTATTTTTACCCCTATCAGAAATGTGAAATATGATGTAGAGAATTATAGAGTAGAGCAAAAAACGGATTTTGAAAAATTGAATATTCATTTAGTAACGGATGGTTCCATTACACCAAAGGATGCTCTAACAGAAGCTTCCAAAATTCTTATCCAACACTTTATGCTTTTCTCTGATGAGAAAATAAATTTTGGAAAAGATTTAGAAGATGAGTTTGATGAGGATACTTTGCATATGCGTCAATTACTTAAATCTAAACTTTCAGATCTAGGTTTGTCGGTAAGAGCATTGAATTGCTTGAAAACTGCAGAAGTTCAAACTTTAGGCGAATTGGTTTCTTTCAATAAATCAGATTTGCTTAAATTCCGAAACTTTGGAAAAAAATCCTTAACTGAACTAGAAGCTTTGGTTGACGATAAAGGGTTAGCATTTGGTTTAGATATTTCCAAATATAATTTAGATAACGAATAATAAAATGAAACACGGGAAGAAATTTAATCATTTAGGAAGAAAAGCGCCTCACAGAAAGGCAATGCTTGCCAATATGGCTTGTTCGCTTATTGAGCATAAACGTATTAAAACTACAGTTGCCAAAGCCAAGGCCTTAAGGGTTTATATTGAGCCGCTACTTACTAAATCAAAAGATGACACTACGCATTCTAGAAGAACGGTATTTTCTTACCTCAAACAAAAGGAAGCGATTACAGAGCTTTTTGGTGATATAGCTGCAAAAATTGCTAGCAGACCTGGTGGTTATACTAGAATTTTGAAGTTAAGCAATCGATTGGGGGATAATGCAGAAATGTGTTTTATCGAATTAGTAGATTACAATGAAGAATATACTACTGATAAACCGAAAAGAAAGAAAACTAGAAGAAGAGGGCGAGGGGCGAGTAAAGTTACTGAAATTCAAACAGAAGAAGGAACAGTAGAAACAACAGAAATTGAGCAAGAAGCTGAAATCTCTACTGATAAAGATATAGAAAAGGAAGAAGTGAAAGTAGAAGAAACTTCTGAAGAGAAAGTGGATGAAAACACAGAGACTGTAGAAGTAACAAATACTGAAGTAGCAGAAGAGGTAAAAGAAGAGGTTGTTCCAATTCAAGAAAAACAGGAGGAAAAAATAACTGATGACTCTAAAGTAGAAGAGATTATTGAGGAAGATGTTGTTGAAGAAAAAACGGAAGAAACTAAATCTGAAACCAAAGAAGAGGAAAAAGTAGAAGAAACGGTAGCAATCCAAGAAGAAATTATAGAAGAGAAAATAGTGGAGGAGGTTGAATCAGAAATTGTTGAAGATCAAGGGCAAGAAACAAAAGAAGAAAACACTGTTGAAGAAAAAGTAGAGGAAGTAGCAGAAAAAGAAAAAGAAGAAGCAGAAACTCAGACAGAAGATACTTCCGAAACAAAAGAAGAAGAAAAAGACAATATAGAAGATAATTCAGATGAGAAAAACAAAGATGAATAAGTTTATTGTTGTACTAAAAAATAAAAGGATAAAGCTTTTTGCATTTTGTCCTTTTTTTTTAATTTTATTTTGAAATTTTTTAACTAAATAATGAAGTATAAAAAACAAAATAATGCAGTTGTTCTTTTAGAAGATGGAACAATTTTTCATGGTAAATCTGCCGGAATTGAAGGTGTTGCAACTGGAGAGATCTGCTTTAATACTGGAATGACGGGTTATCAGGAAGTATTTACCGACCCATCTTATTATGGACAATTAATGATTACTGC
>CAWVYN010000011.1:0-10930 GCA_963934425.1 uncultured Flavobacteriales bacterium
TCTTATTTTAAGGGTTTTGATGAAATGAAAGTACAAATGGGCTGCTATTTAAAAGCTGGATTTAACTTTGAGTTTTCTAAAAAAGATGAGGTAATTAAATCCATTGAAACGGGTGTAAGTTTAGATGCCTTCAAAATAGGGGATAATGCCATAGTTGGAGACGCTTTAGGTAAGGAATTACCCATCATGGCAATAGCCAAAAACAAAAAAATATTTCTTAGTTTTTATATCAATATGAATTTCTTTTTTGGAAAAAAATGGTAAAACAATCTACACTAAGAAAGCCTAATTGGCTGAAGGTAAAACTTCCGACTGGTAAGGCTTATAAGGATGTAAAAACCCTTATAAAAGGGCATAGTTTGCATACTATTTGCGAAAGCGGAAATTGCCCAAATATTGGAGAATGTTGGGGGGAAGGGACTGCTACTTTCATGATTTTAGGAAATATTTGCACTCGTTCTTGTGGCTTTTGTTCTGTTGCAACTGGACGTCCACTTCTAGTAGATTTTAACGAGCCAAAAAGAGTGGCGGAATCTATTCGTTTAATGAAAGTAAAACATGCGGTTATTACATCAGTAGATAGGGATGACCTGAAAGATGGTGGCGCAGAAATTTGGGCTATGACAATAAATGAAATTAGGAAACTAAATCCAACTACAACTTTGGAAACTTTAATCCCTGATTTTAAAGCTAATAAAAGCCAAATCCAAAAAATAATAGATGTAAAACCTGAAATTGTATCACATAATTTAGAAACTGTAAGCCGACTTACTAGAAAAGTGCGTATTCAAGCGCAATACGACAGAAGTTTGCAAACGCTAAATATTCTTCATGATGCTGGAATGAAAACAAAGTCAGGAATTATGCTTGGTCTTGGAGAAACAGAAGAGGAAATTATTGCTACAATGCATGATTTACGAAATGTTGGAGTTTCAGTTCTTACAATGGGTCAATATTTACAACCAAGTATAAAACATTTGCTAGTTATAGAATTTATTGAGCCAAAACAATTCCAAAAACTAAAAGAAATTGGTTTAGAGATTGGGTTTCGCTTTGTGGAAAGCGGTCCATTGGTTCGTTCTTCTTATCATGCAGAAAAACATCTTTTCTGAAAAAATTATTCTTCTTTTCTTCCAGTATTGATTTTTAAGGATAATTGTTATATTTGTTACCTTGAAAATTTTTAATAAATAAACTAGAAATTATGCACAAACAATTATTATACTTAATCAGTTTTTCAGCAGTAATTTTCTTTTCTTCTCCGGTTTCATCTCAGCAAGTAAATCCTTGTGGAACGAACGAAATGTTAGAAATTGAGATAGAAAAACATCCTGAAATAAAAGATTTACGAAATAATTTTGAAAGGAATTTAAAAAACTATTTGGCTAATAAGCAATACGCAAAGCAGGGGGGAAATACTCAAAAAAGAATTATTCCTGTTGTATTCCATGTGATTCATCAAGGAGGACATGAAAATATTTCAAAAGCACAAATTCTAGATCAATTAAGAATCTTGAATGAAGATTTGAATCGTAAAAATCCAGATACTGTAAATACGCCAACTCCTTTTGCAGCAGTTGCTGCCAATTGTAATATTGAGTTCCGATTAGCAACAATTGATCCTAATGGAGAATGTACTGATGGAATCAATAGAGTTTACTCTGCACTAACAACTGAGGCTAGAAACAATGTTAAAGCCCTTAGCTATTGGAACAGTCAAAGTTATTTTAATATTTGGGTAGTAGAAAGCATTGAACATATGTCGAATATTGGAGGTATGACTCTAGGATATGCACAATTTCCTCAAGGCGGACTAATGTCTACAGATGGAATAGTGTTAAGACATGATTATGTGGGTTCCATTGAAGCAGCATCTCAACAAGTAGGAAGAACAGCAACTCATGAGGTTGGGCATTGGCTAGGGTTGCGTCATATCTGGGGAGATGATGAGTGTGGAAGTGATAATATTTATGACACCCCAATACATAAAGAAGCAAACTTTGGAGTTTGTAATTTTCCTTATTTTCAAACCAAGCCAAATGGAGACCCTTTTTGTGTAGATTCTGATACTGTAAATGGCGAGATGTTCATGAATTATATGGATTATTCTGATGATGATTGTATGAATATGTTCTCTGAAGGACAACGCATGGTTATGGATTATGTTTTAGGTGGTGATTCTACGGTAATTGGTTTTAGAAGTCATATGGTTTCTGAAGAAAATTTGATTGCAACAGGAGTAAATGATGGTGCAATTACAAGTAGTTGTACACCTAAAGTTGCCTTTACGGCAAGACCAATAGGTGGTTTTGGTCCAAAAACTTTAATTTGTGAAGGTGAGGCTATAAATTATGTTGATTTTTCATTTAACTACAGTGGCCCTATTACAAGAGAATGGACTTTTGCAGGAGGTACGCCAGCTTCCTCTAACGATTCTACTCCATCTGTTGTGTATTCAACTCCAGGAGTTTATGATGTTACTTTAAGAATTACAACTGCAAATGGTGATATCTCTCTTACAAAATCAAAATACATAGTTGTTGATCCTACTAATGCGCCAAATGCTGCTAACTTTTATTCTTTTGGATTTGAAGATGCTAATAGTTTTAATAATGATTGGGTAATCGAAAATATTGGAGAAGACGCTAATAATCAATGGAGTTTTGATATTATACAAACCCCTACCTGGGCTCTTTCTTCTAATGCTATTGAAGGAAATTCTAGCGTAAAAATGGGTGTTTATAATTCAATAGATATTGGTGAAGATGCACTGATTACTCCACCACTTGATTTGACGGGAATAAATAATGTGCAAATTAAGTTCAAACATGCTGGAGCTGGAGTGAGTACCAATGCTGTGAATGCGCTTAATGTTTGGTGGTCCATATGCGGAACAGGATATTGGTATCTTGTTAATCCTAATAGTCAAACATATTCAATCTCACCAGAACAGACTGCTCATTCTGGACTATATAATTCTGATTTTAAACCAACTGATAAGGATTGGATGGAAGATTCATTATTCACAAATGCAAATATTAGTAAGAGCAATGTAAGATTTAAATTTGAGTATGTAACCAGGGGATCTAGTAATAACTTTTATTTGGATGATATTAGAATTGGAGAAATGGGAAGTTTGAATATGAAATCGGATGAAAATAAAGCAGTTTCCTATAGATTGTCTGTTTTCCCAAACCCTGCAAGCACAGACGCAAAAATTTTGTTTGACAATGAAGTGGAAAGAAATATTATAATCAGACTAACTGATGTGTTAGGAAAAATAGTTAGCGAGATTTACACCAACAAACTAAGTGCAGGATTTCATGAGTTTGATGTGAATCTGTCTGATTTTGATAGAGGATTATATTTCTTAACTGTTAGTAGTAACAATCAGAGTTTAACAACTAAAAAGTTAATTATAAAATAAGTTTTCTAGATTTTATTTTAGTTAAAATATTCGAGCATCAAATTTTCTCCATCAAAAACTGCATAGGAGTTATGATGTATCCAGTCACCCACATTGATGTATTTTGCTTTTAGATCAATTTCAATCTCTAAGGGTAAATGTCTATGGCCAAAAATATAATAATCTACTGGATTTTCTTTTTGTTTTTCTTTACAATAACTAACTAGCCATTCTTTTTCTTTTCCTAGAAATTCTTTAGGATTTTTATTGTTTGCTATTCTACTTCTTTTGGACCAAAAGTGAGCAATACCAAGTCCAAAGTTAGGATGAAGTCTAGCAAAAATCCATTGACAGATTTTATTTGTAAATATTTTTTTAATTATTTTATAGCCAAAATCTCCAGGGCCTAACCCATCTCCATGAGCTAAGAAAATTATCTTTCCATTTTCACTTAATATAGTTTTATCCTCTATAATTTTCACTCCAACTTCCTTGGGTAAATAGTCATACATCCACAAATCATGATTCCCTTTAATTAGAAATATATCAGTTCCATTATCAGATAATTCTGCTAGTTTTCCTAATAGGCGAACAAATCCTTTTGGAATTACTGCTTTGTATTCAAACCAAAAATCAAAAATATCGCCCAGAAGATAGATGCTTTTAGCATCTTCTTTTATCTTATCAAGCCAAGAGATAATCTTCTTTTCTCTTTCCAAACTTTCAGTATAGGTAGGTACGCCTAAATGAAAATCAGAAGCAAAGTATATTTTAGTTTTTGACATTAATTTTCTAATTTCTCTCTAAGTAATTGGTTGCAAACTTTTGGATCGGCTTTTCCTTTTGATAGTTTCATTACTTCTCCCATAAAAAGACCAATTAATCCTTTTTTACCGCCTTTATATTCTTGCACTTTTTCAGGATATTTTGCTATCGCCTGCTCAACAAAGATGATTAATACATCACTATTTCTTTCTTGGATCCAATTGTTATTTGTGGCGATATCTTCTGCAGACAAATCACTTCCAATCATTAAAGGAAACACTTTTGAGGTAGCAACCGAATTACTTATTTTCCCTTCATCAATAAGAGTAATAAGCCCTACTAATCTATCAGGGCTAATTGTAAAATCAGTAATATGAGTTGCCGTTTCGTTTAGGTATGATTTTACGCTCCCATTTACAAAATTAGCAGCTGTTTTATAGTTATTTGTAATACTGCATAAGTTATTAAAATAAAGCGCAATTTCTTTTTCATCTGTCAAAATATTTGCATCATAATCAGATAAGTTGAACTCTTTTGTAAATCTCTGATATAATTCTTTTGGAAGTGGTGGAAGAGTTTCTTTTACTTTCTCAATATAATCTTGTGTGACAATTACTGGTTGCAAATCTGGTTCAGGAAAATACCTATAATCGTTTGCTTCCTCTTTGTGTCGCATGGAAATTGTGGAATTGTTAGCCGCATTAAAACTTCTTGTTTCGTGTTTGACTCTTTTCCCGTTTTTTAGCAAGTTAATTTGCCTTTTTATTTCAAATTCGATGGCGCGTTTTACATTCCTAGTGGAATTCATATTTTTTACCTCTACCTTTGTGCCAAACTTTTTTTCTCCTCTTTTTCTTACAGAGATATTAGCATCACATCTTAAACTCCCCTCTTCCATATTACCATCACATATATCCAAATATCGCACTAATTTACGCACCTGATTGATGTAATTGTATGCTTCATTTGCTGAGCGGATATCTGGCTCAGAAACAATTTCTACTAAAGGAACTCCAGCACGATTTAAATCTACTAGTGTGTTAAAAGGATCCAAATCGTGAATAGATTTTCCGGCATCTTCCTCCATATGAATTCTAGTGATTTGAATTTTTTTCATCTTGCCATTATCATCATTTATCTCAATAATTCCCCCATTGCAAATTGGAGTTTTGTCTTGTGTAATCTGATACCCTTTTGGTAAATCGGGATAAAAATAATTTTTTCTCGCATACTCATTTCTTTCACGGATTTTAGAACCAACCGCTAGGCCTAATCTTACAGCATATTCTATCACCTTTTTATTGGCTTTTGGAAGCGTACCAGGATGCCCCAAAGTAATTACAGAAGTTTTGATATTTGGAGTTGCACCATAGACATTTTCATCAGAGGAGTAGGCCTTTGTTTTGGTTAAAAGTTGCGCATGTACTTCCAATCCAATTACCGCTTCATATCTGTTTTGTGTGTTCATTTACTCAAAAATAATTTTTCCGTTTTCAATAATTTCTTCCTTGTTTTGCAGGCAGTAGAAATATATGCCTCCAGATAGATTTCCTCTTTCAATAGTTTTGCTACTGTTTAAGTCTTGTTGCAATACTCTTTTTCCAAACACATCATAAAGCATTATAGAGATGGCACTTTGATTGGTAATTGTAAACTGATTCTTAGCTGGATTTGGAAAAACTGAACTTGTTGCTGTTTCTAAATTATTTACATGTAAAGGAAATGAGCCGCTAAAAACATATAGGCCTGTTTGCATGTCAGATATTAGAATACTTGAAAAAGCATGATTTTGAGCATCCCAGAAAGGGTACACACCCCAAGCTCCTTTATAACTTAGATGTGATGAGTGTATAGCACAATAAGTCATATTTTGGAGATATGTGTCATAATATAATGTTTCAAAAGGGTTTGTAGGATCAGTAATATTAAAGACTCTCAATCCGTCATGATAATAAGAAACAAACAAAAGACCATTAGAAATAATTGCATTATGCGCCATAGAGTTGGCATCGATACCTGAATTAAAAGTAGATAAGACAGTGATATTATTAAAATTGCTTACATCTAAAAGTTTAATATCATAACCATGATTTTCATCTAACATAGCATAAACTGTCCCTTCATCATTTAGCCAACCTGAATGATTGTATCCGTTATCTGGATAAGAAGTTAATGACGCTAATTCAATTGGGGCCATTCCTCCTGGAAAATCAAGATAATGAAAATCTACAATTCTAAATCCGTCATTACCACAATTAAGGTAGGCAGTATCATTTCTAACATAAGCATCATGCACATGCCCTACATCATTGTAGGTATATAAAAGGGTAGGACTTACAGGGTTGATTAAGGAATAAATCTCCATTGCAGAGGAAAAATTATTCGGATTGGTATGTTTTACTGCACATACATACAGTTTTGCAGTAGCTGTATCAATAAAGATATTATGGGATTTGGTAAAAAGAACATTTGAATCATAAACTACATTTACCGAATTTGGCAGATTATTCATATCAATTATTTTTAGAGTACTGGATCCTCCCTCATCACAAACTACATACAAATAGCCATTATAATCATGATAATCTCTATGTACAACCCCACTACCAATATAAGCTCCTGCTACAAAATCTACTTGGTTTGCGGTCGCAGGATCTGTAACATCAAAAAAATGAGTACCTGCAGTAGAACCGATTATGGCAATCTCTGCTCCGTTTATTTGCACTCCCCAGGTTTCATTGTAGGTGTTATCGTATGAGACTGATGATATCAGAGAAGTATCCTGCCAATTGTAAAGAGGAGTTAATTGCCAAGAGGGGAAAGATTGAGCAAAAGAGAATGTTATAATCAAGAGATTAACAAATGTAAGAATGATTATTTTTTGCATAATTTTAAATAGATGATATTAATTTTTTTATAATTAGTGTAAGTTTCGGTTCTGCAGCTTCTGCGACTGCTTGTACATCTTCATGCGTTACTTGCTTGATTTTCCCAGGCACGCCTAAATCAGTAATCACTGAGATGGCAAAGCAAGGAATATTCATATGTCGCGCAATGACAACTTCAGGAACAGTTGACATGCCAACTGTATCTCCTCCAATTTTTCGAAAGTGAAAATATTCAGCAGGAGTTTCTAGCGTTGGGCCAGTTACTGCTACATAAATTCCTTTCTGCACTTTGATATTATTGTGAGATGCAATTTGCTCTGCTTTTGCAATCATATCTGGGCAGTACGGCTTACTCATATCTGGAAATCTGGGGCCAAGCTCATTATCATTATGTCCGATCAATGGATTTGGAATAAAGTTAATATGATCATTTAAAATCATCAAATCTCCAATTTCAAAATCAGGATTTACTCCACCACTTGCATTGGAAACAATTAGGTTTTTGACGCCTAGATACTTCATTACACGCACAGGGAAAGTTACTTTTTGCATTGGATATCCTTCATAAAAATGAAAACGACCTTGCATAGCTACTATTGATTTTCTGCCTAATTCTCCAAAAATCAATTTCCCAGAATGTCCTTCCACAGTAGAAACTGGAAAGTTAGGAATAGACTCATAAGAAATAGAATGTTCAATTTCAATCTCCTCCACTAATCCACCCAAGCCTGTACCTAAAATAATTCCTATTTCCGGTTTAGTATTTGTTTTTTCTTTTAGAAAATCAGCTGTTTCTTTTATTTGCTGTAACATAGTTTAATATTTGTTTTTCAAAGTTTTCTTTTTCTTCAAATACAGTTTCAATAGGAGCAAAATAGAAATTTGTATCCCTTAATTCCTTTTCAAATTTTCTTAATTTTACTGCATCTTTTTCGGTGGTCAAGATAAGTTTTTTTGCAGAGCTATCCTGATTGTATTTAGTTAAGATATCCTCAATATTTTTTAAGGTATAATTATGATGGTCGGCATATTTTAAATGTGAGACTGAATGCTCATTTTCTGTTAAAATTTCTAAAAGAGGAGTAGGATTTGCAATGCCTGTGACCAAAGTAATGCTGTATTTTTCTTCTACTAAAAAACTCTCATTTGTAGTGATACATTTCCAATTTTTGTATTGAACCTGACTGAAATAACATTTCTGCGTAATAAAAATACTCAATTGCTGAATTATGCCCTTTTTTTCAGTTGGGTTTATTTCATTAGGCGATTTGCTTACTACAATAATATCTGCTCTTTCACTTCCTTTTTTACTTTCTCGGAGAGTTCCCATAGGTAATAAAAAATCCTTATAATAAGGTAAATTATAATCGGTAATAAGAATATTTAAACCTGCCTTAACTCCTCTGTGTTGAAAACCATCATCTAGTAAAATAACATCTATTTCTGGGTGGGATTTAAGGATTTCTTCAATTCCTTTTTTTCTATTCTCATTTACTAATACTAGGCAACTAGGGTGTTTTTGTTTTAATAGTAGTGGCTCATCACCCACTTTTTCAACCTTACTTTTTGAACTAACTTCCTGGTAAGTAGTTGTGTTTCTGCCATAACCTCTACTTAATACTGCAATATTTTTACCTTCTAGAACCGAAATAATATAAGAGCAAAGTGGTGTCTTTCCTGTTCCGCCAACCGATAAATTACCAATACAAATAATAGGAATATTAAATGTTCTCGAAGAGAAAATACCGATATCAAAAAGTAAATTTCTCAAATTTGTAACTATAGCATACAAAACGGAAAAAGGATAAAGGACTAATCGCATATTGCAAAGATAGAGTTTAGATAATAGATAATAGATATTAGATATTAGATTTTGATTATTTGTTAGTGGTTTTAGCAGATAGTTTTTAAGGGATTGTACTTTTGTTTTGTATTTTTGGAAAATGAATATCAAAGAAATTACCAATTATTTAGAAAACATTGCACCACTTGCTTATCAGGAAAGTTATGATAATTCTGGTTTGATAGTTGGAAATTCAAATACAAAAGTAAAATCTGCACTGATAACAATTGATTGTACAGAAGAAGTGGTAGATGAGGCAATAGAGAGCAATTGTAATTTGATTATCGCCCATCATCCAATTATCTTTTCAGCAATCAAAAGAATTACAGGGCAGAATTATGTGGGAAGAACCATTATCAAAGCCATAAAGAATGATATCGCTATTTATGCAATTCATACTAATTTGGATAATGTGAGTACTGGAGTGAATGCCAAAATCGCAGAGATTTTAGGAGTGGAGAATTGTAAAATTCTTTCTCCAAAAAAAGATTTGTTAAGACAATTGGTGGTTTATTGCCCTATTTCTGATGCAGAAAATATGAAATCAGTACTTTTTTCCTCTGGTGCGGGGAATATTGGAAATTATGATGAGTGTAGTTTTACATCAAAAGGAGAGGGAACTTTTAGGGCAAATGAAGATTGCGCCCCTCATCTGGGAAAAATTGGAGATAGGCACAAAGAAAAAGAAGAAAGAATTGAGGTGATCTTTCCAAAAAACAGAGAAAATTCTATAATCTCTGCCATGAAAAAGGCACATCCTTATGAAGAAGTGGCTTATCAAATCTATATTTTGGATAATATTTATGAAAATGTTGGTTCTGGAATTATTGGAGATTTACCCCAAGAAATAGATGCAAATCAGTTTTTAGAAATCATTAAAAACAAGATGCAAACCGATTGTATCCGCCATAGTAGTTTGGTAAAAAATCAGATTAAGAGAGTGGCTATTTGTGGAGGAAGTGGTAGTTTTTTGCTTTCAAAAGCAATTTGTGCAAAAGCCGATATTTTTATTACTGCTGATTTTAAGTATCATGAGTTTTTTGATGCGGAAGATGATATCATAATTGCTGATATAGGCCACTTTGAAAGCGAGCAATTTACAAAGGATCTAATTTATGATTTGCTTCGCAAAAAATTTAGTAAATTTGCCGTCCGATTATCGAAAGTGAATACAAACCCAATAAATTACCTTTAAATAAGATGGCAAAAACTGCAATAAAAACTACTAAGAAAGCCAAAACTATATCAGTAGAAGATAAATTAAAAGCGTTATACCAACTCCAATGTGTTGATTCTGATATTGATAAAATTCGAGTGGTAAGAGGAGAACTTCCATTGGAGATTCAAGATTTGGAAGATGACATTACTGGACTTAATACTAGAGTTGACAAACACAAAGACGAATTACAAACATTAGATGACTCTTTAGCTGGATCAAGATTAAAGAAAAAAGATGCGAAAGCACTTATTAAGAAATACGACAAACAACTATCCAATATCAAAAACAACAGAGAATACGAATCTCTTTCAAAAGAAGTTGAATTCCAAACTTTGGAAACTGAGCTTTGCGAGAAAAAAGAAAAAGAAATAAAAGCGAAAAAATTGATGAAGGATGAAGTGATTTTAGGTACAAAAAGTACTTTAAAAGAAAGAAAGAAAGAACTGAAAGTAAAAAATTCTGAACTTGAAGAAATAACCAAAGAAACTGAAAAAGAAGAAAAAAGTTTAATGAGGAAATCAAACAAAGCGAAAGGGGTAATTGAAGAAAGATTGCTAACAGCTTATAGTCGAATAAGAACTAATGTAAGAAACGGTTTAGCTGTAGTTTCAGTAGATAGAGATGCTTGTGGAGGATGTCAGAATATTATTCCGCCACAAAGACAATTGGATATCAGAATGCACAAAAAAGTAATAGTTTGCGAACATTGTGGTAGAATTCTGATTGATGCGGAAATGTTCGAGAATTAAGAATTAAAAATATATTACCATTTGAATGGGGTTTCATATCTTTGAAACTCCATTTTTTAT
>CAWVYN010000012.1:0-10845 GCA_963934425.1 uncultured Flavobacteriales bacterium
TAAAGTTATTTGGAATACAGTAATTTTAAGCTTCACTGTTTTACTTATTGGGTACTCTTCTTTTGCTATTTTGGTGATTCGCTCCAATTCAAACCCTCCAATTGATGAAAATAATCCGGAAGATGCTGTTGGACTTTTGTCTTATTTAAAAAGGGAGCAATACGGAAGTTGGCCCATTGTTTATGGACATTATTTTAATGCAAAATTGGATAATAAAAAACCTTATTTGGATGGAAATCCTGTCTATGAAAAAGATGAAAAAAAGGGGAAATATATAGTAATTGATAAAAGAAAAAATACAATTCCTAATTATGCAAAAAGATACAAAACCATCTTCCCTAGAATGTGGAGTAATACCCAGTCAAAACATGCAAACGGATATAGGTCTTGGGCTGGACTTAGTAAAACAAATAAAGAAAAAACTCCCACATTTTCTCAAAATCTTTCCTTCTTTTTTAAGTACCAAATTGGATGGTCTTATATGAGATATTTTATGTGGAATTTTGCCGGTAGACAAAATGATTTTATGAATATGAATGGGAATGCTCTTCACGGAAATTGGGAAAGTGGGGTTTCATTTATTGACAATGCTCGGATAGGGCAACCCTCCAAAGTAAAATTGCCTGATTATTTAAGAAATAATAAAGGGAAGAATCATTATTATTTCTTGCCACTTATTTTAGGCCTGATTGGAATGTTATTTCATTTCAAAAAGAATGAACAAGATGCTGTAGTTGTTTTGCTGTTTTTCCTTTTTACTGGAGTGTTAATTATTATTTATCTAAATATTACTCCATTCCAGCCAAGAGAAAGAGATTATGCTTATGTGGGGTCCTATTATGCTTTTGCTATTTGGATAGGATTAAGTGTTTTGGGAATTTACGATTATTTGAGTAAAAAATTGAATTCAACTACAAGTGCTGGGCTAGCAACTGCCATTGCACTACTTTTAGCCCCCGCACTTATGGCTTCTGAGAATTGGGATGACCATGATCGTTCTGGAAGGTTTACTGCAAAAGAAGTGGCTGCTAATTACCTCAATTCTTGCGATAAAAATGCCATACTATTTACTAATGGAGATAACGATACCTTCCCGCTTTGGTATATGCAAGAAGTAGAGGGATTAAGAACAGATATTAAAATTGTGAATTTGAGTTTATTTAATACTTCTTGGTATATCGATCAAATGAAAAGAGCAACTTATGACGCTCCTCCAATTCCATCCTCTTTTACTAATGATCAATACAGAACAGGCACAAGAGATTATATTCCAATTAGTGATAGAGGACTTGGCTATGTAGATGTAAAAGAAGTAATTAATTTTATCAGAAGTGATAAAAGCCAAACCAAGATTGTTACTAATGCTGGAAAACGAAATTATTGTCCAGCAAAAAAACTAAAACTATCAGTTGATATTGAAAAAGTAAAAACGAACGGTACAGTTCCTAAAGATAAGTTTGACGATATCCTTGCTGAAATAAAATGGAAAATAAAAGGGAATGGTATCTATAAAAACCAGCTAATGGTGTTAGATATGTTGGCGCACAACAATTGGGAACGACCAATTTATTTTGCCATTACAGTTGGAACTGATAATTTTATGGGCTTGGAAAAATACTTTCAATTGGAAGGGCTTTCTTACCGCTTAGTTCCTTATGAGGCAGTGTCCCCTGATGGACAAACAGGTGAAGTGAATGTAGATAAAATGTATGATAATTTAATGAACAAATTTTCTTGGGGGGGATTAGATAATCCAAATGTGTATTTGGATGAAACCAATACAAGAATGATTATGAATTTCAGAAATAATTTTGCGCGCTTAGCCGAGTCTCTTTTTGTATTGGAAAGAAAGGAAGATGCTATTGCTGTGCTTGATAAATGTATTAGAGAAATGCCAAACACTGCTGCTCCATTCAATGTTTATTCTTTTCCGCTTGTAAATACTTATTATCGCTTATCTGAAAAAGAAAAGGGTAATGCAATTTTAGCTCAAATGATAGAGACTTTTTTGGATGAGTTTAATTATCTTAATGCACTAAAAAATAAAGGAGGGCTGAATAGAAATCTTCAAATTTCGGCAAGTGTGCTTTCTAATATTTCTCGTTTAATTCAAAATTTCCAATTAGCAAATGTAAATTATGAATATGCTAAATTGGATGATAAATATATTAGAAAAAAAGGTGAAGAAAAAGAAGAAATAAGTAAAGAGGATTATCTTATTAATACTTTTATGAAGGAATATATTGCTGCTCAATCCCAAAACTAATAGTTATGTTTTTTAGTAGGGCTAAGACTCCTAAAATTTTTCAAGCTATTTTCCCTTCTCTTGTTTGGAAAAATGCAACTACTGAAAAAAAGGTATGGCTCACTTTTGATGATGGGCCAACTGATGAAGTTACCCCTTTTATTTTAAATACCCTTAAAAAGAATAATGTAAAAGCTACTTTTTTTTGTTTGGGAAAACAAATAGAGAAACATCCTGAAATTCTACAGAGAATAAAAGCAGAGGGGCATACTATTGGGAATCATTCCTTTTCTCATATAAATGGCTTTACCACTTTCACAAAAGAGTATTTGAAGGATATAGAAAAATGTGAAAATATTATTCCTGAGACAAAACTATTTCGCCCTCCATTTGGGAATATTTATCCTTGGCAGATAAGTAAACTAAAAAAGGATTTCAAGATAATTATGTGGGATGTAATAGCTTGGGATTTTGACAAAAATACTTCAAAAGAAAAGTGTTTCTTAAATGTGGTAACTAATGTAGAAAATGGATCTATTATTTTGCTTCATGACAATAAGAAAGCCCAAGAAAACTTGAAATATGCATTGCCTAAAATTATTGCAACCTTAAAAGAAAGAGCTTTTACTTTTAGCACTACTTGGTAGCAATACAAAAATAATCAAAACATTTATCGGTCATTGGCTTTATACAGAAATCATTAATTGTTACCTTGTCTACCAAGTCATGATTATTATCTTGTAGCTTTTGCCGATTTATTCTGTTAAAAATATCATACGGAATTTGGAGTAAAAATCTGGGTAATAAATATTGCAGATTGAAGATATCCCATCTTGTAATTTTTTCTACTGCCTTTTTATTTTTTTCATAGTAGTCCATTGCTTTCCCTAATCCGAAAACACCCTTTATATTAATGTCTTTGAAAGAAGTTTCTAAAATTTCCTGCATTTCATTGGGTATATATTCCCTAAAATGCCAAGGATTTCTTGTTAAAGACATTAGTTTGTTTGGAGTGGTAAGAATTAACTTCCCCCCTGGTCTTAACACCCTGAAAATTTCAGAAATAAAAAGCTCGTCATCATTTATATGCTCTATAACTTGAAAGGTAACTACAAAATCAATGCTATTATCTTCAATTCCTTTCAGTGGAGGCACTTCTATTTGGCGAAAAGAAATGTTGTTTTGCTCTTTCAATTCCTTGCTTATTGGAGTATCGTATTTATCTACTGCCAAATACTGCTCTGTTTTTGGGGCTAATTCTGCCAAACCATATCCTTCTCCACAACCAATTTCTAATACCTTGCCACTAATCATTTTTGCAGTTTCCATATAAGCAATCATATGCCTTTGAAAAATTACATTTTCACTAGGATCAAGATGTGAACTTCTTTCTGCTGTTTGTAAAATACCCATTCTCTTAATAATTTTTGAGTCCACAAATTTAGTAAAACCATTGGCGATTACTAATCAAAATATGCAAAATTATTGTTCTGAATCTGAAATTCTTTGAGGACATATTTTATTTTTTCTTTCTTAACATTATCGTGTTAACAATTAGATTTACAGGAACTTATAAAAGAATGTTTTTTGATTTAATATTGCACCTAAGTCGTAATACTTGTTTTGGGTTGTACTATTTCTTTCCTAAACTAAACAGTACAACAAATAAAAACCCCTGGGAGCAGGGGTTTTTACTTTTTATGTTTTTAACGAAAACTATTTCATTATTTCTTCTTCTGTAGATGAAGTAAACCTGATCCCTAAAACAAACTCGTGCGAACCAGATGTATAATCTCCCAAACTAGAAGAAATCATATCATAAGAATATCCTATAAGATAACGATTACCTATTGAGTAGCCCAGTAGTACACCTATATCGCCATTGGTTCTATAAGCAGTTCCTAACCATAACTTATTCTGATAAGTTACTTTTGCGCCTATATCGATAACAGGATCAGCTGGTGCTACTGATTTTAATAAAACGGATGGCTCAATCACATAATCATAATTTACTTTCCACTTATAGCCAACCATTGCAAAATAATGTCGTTCCAAGCTTCCGTCAGGATTTAAATTATACGTTTCTAAATAATCATCTTCAAAAAACCCCAAATTACTGTTTAAAAGTTGTGGAATAGAAGCGCCAACATACCAATCTTTGGTATATAAATAAAATGCAAAAGTTGCATCAGGCACTGAAGAGGTAAGAATCCCTCCTTGTGCTTGAGGTTCAAATTGTTTGAAATGAAGATGATTCGGGTCAATTTTAATTTGTGTAAATCCTCCTGCCAATGCCAAAGACATTTTCATTTTATCGGTTAAAGAAAAATGATACGCATAAGATAGTGAAAGCCCGGTCCTGCTTGTAGGGCCAACTTGGTCACTAAATACAACTCCACCCAAACCAACATTACTTTCTCTATGCTTTCCATATATGCTCAGTACTGTTGTTCTTGGGGCATCGACTACTCCAACCCATTGGTTTCTGATATTGGTTTTCATTTGATAATTACTTTCTATCCCAGCAATTGCTGGATTAAATACATAGTCGTTTATCATGTATTGTGTAAACTGAGGCAATTGTTGTGCATTAGTAACAAATGCAGTAGAAATTATCAAAATAAGAATAGTTATTTTCTTCATAATTTTCATTTTTACCTAATAATAGTTATTGCTCCACTCTGCATTTCAGAGTCATTATTCAAATTAATTATATAGTAGTATGTGCCAATTGGAAGTAATTCTCCATTGTGCGTTCCGTCCCATTTTTTGTCATTATAGGCATCTCCTTTAGCGCTAAATAAAAGCGATCCCCATCTGTTGTAAACTTCAATATCTGCATCTGGATATCTGTCAATATCTTCTATTTCCCAGAAATCATTATACCCATCTCCATTTGGCGAAATACCATCATAAACCATAACTCCAACTATAACCCTAACAGAATCAAAGCCTTCACAGCCGCCATCTTCAACCCAAATATAATAAGTAGTACTTTCTTCAGGATAAACAAAAGTGGTTTTTGAATTGCTAATCTCTTGCCCTAATTCATCAGTCCAAATATACTGATTATAGTTATTAGCAGAAGCTGCTCTAAGTTCTACCTGATCTTTTGCTTTTATTGGGTTTGGCGTTGCAATAGGAATAATTGGTAAGTGCGTAACCCAAATTGTTGCCGTAATATCAAAAGAAGAGAATGGACAATTATTTAAATCTACAACTGTGAGTATGTAGTCTGTTCTTGGATCTTCTGGACTTACCGTTATGGAAGGTGTTAGATGTCCTGAATTCCAACTATATATAAAATTAGGATTGTCTAACACACTAATTGTAACATTATCTCCTAAGCAAATTGTATCAGAAAAATAATCTGTAAAGCTTGGTAAGAATATAGCATCAAATGCATTTACATAAGTAGATTCGGAAAGCACACATCCGTTGCCATCTGTAACATCTACCGTATAGCTTCCTGGAGATAAACCAGCAATTGTTTGTGAAGTTTGTCCAGTATTCCAAGAATATCCATAAGGGGTTGTTCCTCCAAATACATTAGCCATTGCAGTTCCGTCATTCATCACACATGTTTCGTCTGTTGAATCTGCAGTTACAATCAGTTCACTTAATGGCTGAGTCATTAAAACATTACTAGAAGTCACCATGCAACCATTATCATCCGTAATAGTTACCTCATAAATACCTGGAGCAAGTCCTGTTGCTGTTTGAGTAGTTTGCCCGTCACTCCAGCTATAAGTATAAATTCCTGAAGGAGGAATTGGTGTGCCACCAGCAGGAATTGCAGTTATGGTTCCGTCATCATCTCCAAAGCAGCTTACATTAGTTGAAGAAACACTAACACTTAAAACAGATGGCTCTGATAAGAATATTTCAGTTGTATCCATACAGCCATTTGCATCTGTTGCAATAATTACATAGCTCCCTGTTCCTGTATTAGATAGAGTTGAAAATACTCCAGTTTGTTGAAACCCAGTATTCCAATTGTAAGTGTAGCTAGAACCAGCAGGTGTCCCTCCTGTTGCAACTGCTTTTAACTTCCCGTCATTTCCGCTATAGCAAGAAATTCCATCTAAAACACTAGCAGTAATCTCAACTTCTGATGGTTGCGAGATAGTTCCATTTACTACCACCTGACAGCCAATTGCATCTGTTATAGAATCAATATAGATTGTAGTAAGAGTATTCTCATCTGCACATAAACCAATAGAAGTAGCTGTAATTTGAGAAAGCGGATCATTCCAAATATTAGTATAGATAGGATTTCCTGTTGAATTAAAGAATGGCATTCCACCTGTAATTGTTACTTCTATAAATCCATCACAATAACCAAAACAACTAACATCTTGAATATTACTTATAGTTGCAGCTAATTTATTATTATCATTAACAATTGTGCTAGTGCTAGATTGGCAATTATTTTCATCTGTTGCAATAATGGAATAAGGCCCAATAGGTAAATTATCAATAACATATGTAGTATCGCCAGTGTTCCATAGATAGCTGTATCCAGGAACGCCACCAAATACAGAATCCGTAATACTTCCGTTAGTCCAACCATCACATGTTACATGAGTAGTTACAATATTATGCTGGAGTGGAGTTGGCTCATTGAGAGTGATAAACTGTGTCTTCATGCAAGCATTTGCATCTAACACAATCAAAGTATAAAGCCCAGCATTTAAGCTATCTACTGAAACACTATAAGTAGATTGCACTGTATCACCTTGCGCATTTATCCAAGTTTTTAAATAAGGGGTTACTCCTCCATTTATATTCACAGAAATCCAACCAGTACTATCTCCATTACATCTAATTTCATAACCATTATAATTGCTTGTTGTAATAGTTGTGTTTAGAGGTTGTGGCTCATTAATAGTAATGATATCGGCAACTACACAATTATGGGCATCAAAAACCTCTACTGTATAAGTCCCAGGGCCATAGCCATTAAAATTAGCAAGATGCGAAACTGGTACGCTTCCATTTACAGAGTACATATAAGGTTGAGTTCCTCCGCTTACAGTTATACTTTGAATATAACCATTATTGTATCCGTTACAACTTACGTCATGATAACCCACTGATGCTATAAGTAGAGAGTCTGGCTCTGTAATTGTTTGCATCACAGATGCTGTACATCCCTTATTATCTTTTACTACTACAGTATAAGTCGCTGGTGATAAACCAATAAAACCAATTGCTGTTTGATAAGTATTTCCTCCATCTTTTGAATAGGTATAAGAAGGAATTCCGCCAGTTGCCAGAATAACAATAGAGCCATTGCTTGCGTCTTTACAGGAAATTTGTGCAACAATAAGTGAATCTATAGAAACAGAAGCAGCTGGCTCAAGTACTTCAACAGAGTCTGTATGCAAACAATTATTAAAATCTGTAATTGTTACTATATGATATCCTGCATCCAAACTATCAGCAAGAATAGTATTTTCTCCATTATCCCAAAGGTAAGTATAAGGAGTTACTCCTCCTGAAATATATATCATAGCACTTCCGTCACTAAATCCAAAACAGAAAACCGAATCCATAACAAAAGAATCCGTAACAAGTGCTGCAGGTTCATTTACTATAATACTAGCACTTACCAGACAGCCATTAAAATCTGTAACATCAACCGAATAATTTCCTGCTGACATATTTGCTGTTTGAGTCATATCTCCATTACTCCACAAATAGGAATATGGCAATACGCCTCCTTGTGCAGTCACAGTTGCTGTTCCGTCATTTCCTCCATTACAAAGTACATCTGTTGAGGTAATAGAAGGGATATACAAGCTATCTGGCTGAGTCATTATAACAGAAACTGAAGTGTCCGTACATCCATTGGTATCAGTCACTATTACTGAAAAAGTTCCAATACTTAATCCTATTACAGTTTGTGTTGTCTGAAGATTAGACCAATTATAAGAAAACCCTTGAGTCCCTCCAGAATGATGAACAGTAATTTCACCATCAGAACCCCCATAACAACTTACTTCATTTATACTGAAAGAGTCAATAACTAAAAGTGCTGGTTCTAAAACAAAAACTGAATCACTCTCCACGCAGCCATTAGAATCTCGAACAGTTACAAAATAAGATGCCTGTCCAGAAGGACCATATTGGACACCCGCATTTTGCCAAGTATTTCCTCCATTAATACTAAACTGATAAGGTGTTGTTCCTCCTGTTGCAGATGGGGTAATCATACCATCATTTGCTCCAAAACAACTTACATTCTGAACTACAACTGATAAAATTGGCTGAGGGCCTTGCTGCACAACAATAGTATCATACGCCACACATCCATTATCATCTGTTACAATTACGATATAAGTTCCGGCAACTAATAAACTGATATTTGCAGTATTAGCTCCGGTACTCCATAGATAAGAATATGGCATTGTACCTCCGCTAGCAACAACCCCAGCAGTACCATTTGCTACTGTTCCAGCACACATTGAAGAGGTAGATGAAACGGAAGTTGTTAGCTGTGTTGGCTCTCCTATTGTAACTGTATCAGGAGGATAAATTGTACATCCGTTTGCATCTGTAACTGTTATCCAATATGTTCCTATAACTAAGCCGCCAATACTATCAGTGCTTGCACCATTACTCCAAGCATATGAATAAGCTGGAGTTCCGCCGGAAATAGAAGCAACTTCAGCACTACCTGAACTGCCTCCATTACAAAGCACGTCAGTAGAACTAAGTATAAATGTTATCTCTGCTGGTTCGGAAATCTGAACTTCAATACTATCTGTACAGCCGTTTGCATCATTTACAAAAATGAGATAATTTCCTGCTGGTAATCCATAAAAATTGGAATCGTTTTGAGGATTTGCAGCATCAATATAGAACCAATAAGTTCCAGGACCAATACCTCCAGTTGCTGAAAGAGAAGCAACCCCAAGCGAATCTCCGAAACAAGACACCATAAAAAGGGAATTAGCAGAATCTAATTCTAAATTTATAACTGTTGGCTCAGCAACATTTATTGTATCATTTATTGAACAACCATTACCATCTGTAACGGTTACTATGTAAGTCCCAGCAGCTAATCCTGTAGCAGTTGCCGTGATTTGGAAATTAGGATCATTCCACTGATATGTTAATGTGGGAGCATAAGAACCTGTTACGCTTACTGTTGCCGTTCCGTCACTGCCTCCGTTACATAAAACGTCTGTAGAGGAAGAGGAAAGAATCATATCTGTTCCTGGAACAAATACATTATTTGTAATAGAACAACCATTGGTATCGGTAACAGTAACTGTGTAAGTTCCTGTTGAAAGGTTAATTGCCGTACTTGTAGTTTGTCCATCTGTCCAAAGGTAGAAATAAGGAGTGACACCACCTCCTGCTAGAGCAATTGCTTGCCCGTCTCCAGCACCACAATTTTCCATTACGGAATCCATTTGAAGTGTTAAAACAGAAGGTTCAATAAGTAAAATACTATCTTGAGCGGCACAACCATTAGCATCTGTTGCATTCACAGTAAGTAAAGTATTGGCACATTGTCCATTAAAATTAGAAGATGCCTGAGAAGCTCCACCATTCAAAGAATATAAATAAGAAGGCACTCCACCTGTTGACGTTACATGAATACTCCCGTTACAATCTCCATTACAAGCTACATCAAATCCATTATAACTTACATTGGTAGTTAAAGCAATGGAATAAGGATTTGGTTCAGAGATAGTGATATTTGCCGTTTGCCTGCATGCACTAGCATCTTGAACCATAATTGTATGTGGACCCCCTGCCAAATTGGCAAAAAAGGTAGAAGAACCGAAAGGTCCCCCATCAATAGAATAGGTGTAAAGTGGTGTCCCTCCATTTACAGAATCTACAGAAATTGTTCCATCAGTTGCCCCATTACAACTCACTCCCCAGCCGTTATAATTGCTTAGCACACTTACATATAAATCCAATGAATCTGGCTGTGTAAGATATATTGAATCTGTATAAGTACATCCATTATTATCCCGAACTGTGATTGCATAATTAATATTACCACATAATCCGCCAAATATATTACCTGTTTGATAAGCTCCTCCATCAAGTGAATATTGATAAATTGGTGTCCCTGGTAAATTAGGGTCTACTGTAAAAGTGATTTGCCCATCACAAATACTATGGCAAGAAATTGCAGATGAAACAGAAACAGTTCCACTTAAATCTGGGGGATCTTGTAGTGTAAGAGTGTCAGATGTTTCACAACCATTTGTATCTCTATATGCTATTATATGCTGACCAGATGATAGGCCCTGAAAAAAAGGATTAGAAAAGAAGTTTCCTCCGTTTATAGAGAATTGAAAAGGAGAGGTCCCCCCAAAATTAACTTGAGCTAAAACAGCTCCGTCACTTCCCCCAAAACAACTAATATCATACCCGTTATAGTTGGAAAGGATGATAGAATTTGGCACCAATACAGGTGGTGAAGTAATCGTTTTATTTCTAGTTTTTGTACAGCCATTGGCATCTGTTATTATTACTTGATAGGTGCCTGCAGGAACATTTAAAAAATTGATACTATTTCCTGTAATTGGTGTGATTGGTCCTCCATTTAATGTCACGGTATAAGGAGGTAT